>SZPB01000299.1 GCA_030263535.1 Cytophagia bacterium CHB2 | reverse complement strand
AAGCGACCTTAACAAAAAACTACAACCTGGCTGATCTCAACACCTGGGGCGAAGAAATTGTCACCGGCGGCCATCACGTTAACGGCTTGGAAGTGGACATTTCGCGGCGCAGCATGGTGTGGAGCTATCCCAAGTACGATGATTTCATCATTCATCAGGTCACGATTACGAACACTGAGTTTGCCACGATCAGCGATTTGCATTTCGGCATGCGCTACGGCGTTCGTGTGACGCAACGCTCGGGCACGCGCGGCGACGAGAAATACGGCTGGGATGCAGCGCATCAGCTCTTCTATTTTTATGATCATCAGAGCTTCAACTTTCAAGATGAAACACCGGTGCAATGGACGTTCGGCGTCGGCCCGCAGCGCGGCGACATTTCCGACTCGCGCGATATTCGCTCTCCGGGCACGCGCGAAACCGAGCTGGATGCCGCCGGCTATTTCGCCGCTGTTGTGCTGGATTCTTCCGGCGCGCGGGTTTATCAGAATATTTTGGAACACACCGGTCAGGGCGTGACCGAAGGCGCCGCGCGCGAAGACATCATGTTCATTCAAGAAGTGGATGAGGCGCCGCGTTTCAAAGAAGTGATGACGCATCAGCAACCGCGGCGTTCCTGGGATGAGGCGCGCGCGGCCGGCGGAGAGGGTGGAACCAAATATGAGCGCCGTCCGGAATTTTTGTTGAGCGTTGGTCCGCTGGAGTTGCCTCCGTTTGCCTCGATTGTGCTGGTGTTTGCCGAGGTGATGGGCGAAATGGATCGCGCCAAAATCGTGCAAGGTGGTGTGGAGAACATTGATCTGCTGGCAACCGCCTCGCGCGATTCCTTGCTGGCCAATGTGCGCGCGGCGCGCGAGCTGCATCGCAATTTCTATCTGCCTGCTTATCATCCCCCCATGACGCCGACCGATGGGGAGAACAGCCTGACGCTGACGGCCGGGCCTGGAGAGGTTGCAATCGCATGGCCACCGATTCCCGAAAGCTATCGCGATCCGCTTAAAGGCGTGAATGATTTCGCCGGCTACCGCGTCTATCGTTCCTCGTATTTCACCATCGGCCCCTGGACGCTGATTGCCGAGATTCCCAAAGAGTCTGCGCAAATTGTTGCTGGCAACGTGCAGTTTGTCGACAGCAATCTGCCTTTTGGCGTAGGCAATTATTACTGCGTGACGAGTTATGATACCGACGGATATGAAAGCGGCAAAGTGAACAACAATCGCTTTCCGGTTTATCCGTTTCGCGCGCCGAATACGGATTTTCCCCGCCATGTCTATGTCGTGCCCAATCCGTTTCGGCAGCACAGCGGCTTGCTGGGCCAGGGCGAACGCTTCCGCATGGAGTTCATCGGCCTGCCCGCCAAATGTGTGATCAAAATTTATACGCTCACCGGAGATCTGGTGCAAGAGATCAAACACGATGATGGCAGCGGCTCGACTTCGTGGGGCAGCATCCGGCAATTGGATTATCAACTTAATCGCTGGATGCTGGGCGTCGCGCCTGGAGTTTATATTTATCATGTCGAATCGCAGGTCTCCGGCCAGGAGGGGCAATCGTATGTGGGAAAATTTGCGATTGTGAAATGAAGAGACAGAAGCCCTGGCGCAGGAGCATTGCGCTGTAGTTCTAACTCAATCAAATTTGGCGATTATTCATTGGCCATTGATCATTGATCGTTCATCATTGGAAAAGAATGTTGACTCGTAAATGAATGGCGAATGGATGGAGAACACGCATGAAGAAGACGACACGATTTTGCTTATTGTTAGCGGCCTCCGGCTTAATTCATGTTGCCTCTCCGCTGCTTGCACAAGTCGGTATTCCTCCCAATGACATCGAGCGCGTCGGGCAGTCGGGCTGGCAGTTTTTGAAAATCAATCCGGATCCCAGCCAGGCCGCGATGGGCGGCGCGTTCACCGCGATTTCGCGCAGTGATGCCAATGCCGTGCTGGGCAACCCGGCAGCGCTGGCGGGCGTGACGAAATATGATTTGCAACTCAACACCGTGCGCTGGATCGCGGATATCACGCATCAATCCGCGGCGTTTGCCGCCAATGTCGAAGGCCTGGGTGTTTTTGCACTCAGTTTTGTGACGCTGGATTATGGCGATATTCCGGAAACCATAAACAGTCTGATTCCCAGCGAGAATCGCACCGACGCCCTCGTTACCGGCAGCTTTTTTTCCGCGCGCGACATGGCTTTGGGCTTGAGCTTCGGCCGCAAAATCACCGATAAACTCGCGATGGGGGGCAGCGTGCGCTGGCTGCAGCAAAAAATTGCGGAATTGAGCATGACGAATTGGTCGCTCGATTTTGGCACGGTTTATTACACCGGTTTCAAAAGCCTGCGTCTGGCGATGAGTGCGCGCAATTTTGGCCCGGACTCGCATCTCACCGGCTGGAGCGAACAATATCAAGCCGAGCCGGATGATATTCGCATGCCGATCGATTTTCGCGTAGGCCTGGCCATGGATTTCCTGAATGAAAAGGAAAGTCCGCATTTGGTCACGGTCGCGCTTGATGGTGATCATCCCAACGATGGTCCGGAGCGGTTTCATCTCGGTGCCGAATATTTTTTTGAGCGGAAGCTTGCTCTGCGCGCGGGGTATCGCTTCAATTATGACGAGCAAGGCTTGACCTTCGGCGCCGGTGTGAACTATGCCGTTTCGAATTTATCCGGCAGCGCGAATTATGCCTTTGCCGATTTTGGCGCGTTGTCGCAGGTGCATATGTTTTCCTTCGGCCTGGCGTTTTAAGAAGTCGTTCTGCCGGATTTCGCGGATCGGCGCCTTTCCACATTTGGTGAAGAGGAGATCGCTTTGTTCGTTAGCCGTTTGCTCTGCTGCCTGACTATCTATGTGAGTTCGTTTTTGTTCTTACCACAAAAGTTGTGTGCGCAAGCAGCGCATGTTACTCGGCTGGGCAATTTTGGCAAGGGCGAGGGAGAAGCGCAGGCAGTATATGCCGCTGGCACGATTGTCTATTTTGGCGTTGGCGCACAACTACGCGTTGCGAATTTTGGCGATCCCCAAAATCCGCAAACGATTGCACAACTCACATTGCCCGAACGTGTTAACGATCTATCCGGCATTGAATTGTCCGGACAACCGCACGTGGTTGCCGCCGGAGGGCCGCGCGTGTTCATTGTCAATGTCGATAACCCGTTCGATCCGCAACTTGCGCGAACGATCGAGGTCGGCGGCACATGTGAGGGCGTCGCGGTTGACGGCGCGATTGTTCACCTTGCCGCAGGCGAGGCTGGGTATAAAATTTTTGATTTGGCGAATCTCTCTAATCCCGTGTTGCTGGCCGCTATTGATTCGCTGGCCTATTGCGAAAGCATTATGCTGGAAAATTCGCTGGCATGCTTGGCGGCCGGTAACCGTTCTCACGTTCTTGATGTTGCCAATCCGGGACAACCGCTTTGGTTGAGCAAGATTGCCGCAGCAACCGGCGGATATCATCAGTATGCCGGCTTGCATCGGGGTTTTGCTTATGTGTGCGATTATAATCTGGGTTTGCAGATTTATGATCTCACCAATCCGGCATCACCGCAATTCACCGCCTCAGCGGCAACCGGGCCGCAAGTATCGCGCCTTGTGTTTGCGGAAAATTTGGGTTACGTCGCAAACGGCGACCAGGGCATTCGCATCTTTGATTTTTCCAATCCGGCAGCGCCGGTGCAATTAAGCCGTTTTGACACGCCCGGCAGCGCAGCCTCATTGGTTTTTGTGGCGGAACCCGAGCCGCCTCCGCCGCCCCTCGTGCAAGAGGAAGTCTATAATCCAAGCTCGTTGAATTATCTCTTGTTTCGCGCCCAAAACCAACGCGCGGTGCAGGACGGTAAATTCCCGGTGATCATCTCGCTGCACGGCATCGGCGAGCGCGGTAGTGATTTGCGCCGCTTGAAAGCAGGAGGCTTGCCGCGCATTCTCGACGGCAACAATGATTTTCCGTTCTTTGTCATTTCACCGCAATGCCCGGCAAATACCGAATGGTATTATGATCGCACCGATTTGCTCATCCGGAAGTTGGTTGAGGAAGTTTTGGCGCGTTATCCCGTCGATCGCCGCCGGGTTTATATTACCGGCTACAGCATGGGCGGCATCGGCACATGGGACATGGGCATTCGCCATCCCAACTTGTTTGCTGCAGCCGCACCCATCGCAGCGCGCGGTGAAGAAGGGTGGGAGGTTTGCGCCATGACGGAAATTCCGGTTTGGGCTTTTCATGGCGACCGCGATGAGGTTGTGCCTCTGTCCGCCGGACAACGCATGGTCGACCAATTTCGAAACTGTGGCGGCGAGATCACTTTTACGATTTATTCCAATACCGGCCACGATGCCTGGACAAAAACGTATAGCAACCCGCTGTTGTATGAATGGTTTTTGAGCAAGAGCCGCTGACACTACCATTAAGATAGCTTGCGATTCGCGTGATGAATTCATGCCTCTTTGCAAAGAGCTAACGAATTGCAGATGATCAACTCAACTTGACCGCCATCATGCCCAACAAAGTCGTCATCGTCGGAAGTTATGATACAGACCTGACCATTAAAACCAATCGCATTCCGCAATCGGAAGAGACGATCGTCGGTGGAAAATTTTCGATGACTGCCGGCGGCAAAGGCGCGAATCAAACCGTGGTCGCGGCGCGCGCGCCGGCGCACAGGTTTGGTTCGTGAGATGCGTAGGCAATGATGAACTCTGGCATGAAGCCATCCAGCGCCTGCAAGAGGAGGAGTTAATTGTGATTTTGTCACACGCGATCATCACGAGCCTACCGGCACGGACTTCATCATCGTCGATGAACGATGTTTTTAGCGGATCGTTCAGCGCTTTTTTGCTGCCGATGCGATTGTTGCAAGAGGCGGAGTTGTTGGCCTCCGCAGGGGCAGTGCTGTCCGTCACAAAAATTGGCGCCATGAATTCCGCGCCGCATCTGCTCGAGATCCAGAATTTTTTGCAGCAACACAATCAACCTAGTTTTTTGTGATCCTTATCAAGCTTAAGGAGGTCGAACATGAAGCGCTTGAAACAATGGGCGCGCGGCGCAATCGTTTGCTGTTTTTCGCTGGTCGCCTCAGGGACATTTGCGCAAGATGCCTTAAATGTTACCGCCGCCGGCAATTTCGGCAAGGGTGAGGGCGAATCCAAAGCGGTGTTTGCCGCCGGCTCGTTGGTTTATTATGCCGTGGGCGAAAAATTGCAAATCGCAAGTTTCTCTGATCCCGCCAACCCGCTGAAAGTTGCGAGTGTAACGTTGCCGAACATCATCGAAGATATCGTGCGCACCTCCATCAACAGCGTGCAGCATCTGGTGGTCGTGGGCGGCCCGAGAATGTGGCTGATCAACGTTCAAAACCCCACCACGCCCTCGGTCGTTTCGACCGTCAACATCGGCAGCACCTGTGAAGGTTTGGCAACCAGCGGCACCAACGCCTACGTGGCAGCCGGCGGTTTGGGCTTGCAGATTTACAACATCAGCAACCCGGCGAGTCCCGCGTTTGTTGCCGGCATTGATACGCTGGAATATTGCGAAAGCGTGGTGATTTCCGCGCCCTATGCTTACATCGCCGCCGGCTCGCGCAGCCATATCGTGAATATTTCGAATCCTGCCGTGCCCACAGTCGCCGGGCAATATCGCGCGCGGGGTTATCATCAATACGCCAACGTTCGCGCCGGGCATTTATATGTTTGCGATTTTGATCTGGGCCTGGATGTTGTCAACGTCACGAATCCCGCCAGCCCGGCGTTTGTGACCACAATGGATACGGGTTTCCGCACGGCGCGCATCGTGTTTGACGGCAACTACGGCTATATTGCCAACGGCGATTCCGGCATGCGCATTATCGACGTTTCGAACATCGCGGCGCCCGCTGAAGTCGCGCTGCATGACACGCCCGGCCGCGCGGCCTCGGTTTATTTTGGCGCAATTACGATCAACGGTTCGCCAACTGGGCATATTTTTGTTGCGGACCGTACTGCCGGTCTGCGCGCCATTAACGTGTCCAACCCCGCTTCACCCTCGGAATCCGGCGCGATTAATATTGTGGCCTCCGCCAGTGGTACAGCGTATACGTCATTCGTTTTGGATAATAAAGCGTATGTCGCCTATGGCACTTCCGGCCTGCGCATCATCGATGTTGCCAATCCCAACAATCCGGCACTGCTTGGTGAGATTGACACGCCCGGCGATGCGCGCGCTGTGGTGGTGGGCAACAATCATGCATATGTAGCCGATCGCGACGCCGGTGTGCGTGTGATCGATGTTTCCAATCCCAGCCAGCCTGTGGAAGTTACAAATGTCGCCACGCCGCGCGCGCGAGGCGTCGCCATCAGTGGAAATTATGTTTATGTTGCCGCCAGTGATAGCGGCCTGGTAGTTTTGGATATTACGGCGCCGGCAAACCCGGTTTGGTTGAAATCGGTTCCCGCGCTTTATGGTGAAAATGTGGCGGCCTTTGGCAATGTTGCCGCCATCACCGATTATGGCAAAATTCGTTTTTATGATGTCACCAATCCTGCCAATCCCGTGCATGGCGGCGAAACCGCGAGCTTTTCCACGGGCAATGAAGGGTTTGGCATCGCAGGAAATTATGCCTACATCCCGGACGGCGATAAGTTGCTGGTGTATGATATTTCGAATCTCGCAGCGCCGGCGCAAGTGGGCAGTGTTACGCACGGCGGCTATAGCTACATCGCGTCCGTCGATGGCAACTACGCTTATGTCGCGGCGGAAGGCGCCGGCCTGCGTGTGATCGATGTCAGCAATCCTGCCAGTCCGCAAGAAGTTGGTTATTACGACGGCCCTTCGGATGCGCGCGGTGTCGTTGCGGTGGGCGGCTATGCTTACGTTACCGAACGCGCCGACGGTATGACGATCTATCACAATGATCTGGTTACCGGAGTCGAAGAAAATAGCAGCGGCCTTCCGGAGCGCTTTGCGCTGCATCAAAATTATCCGAACCCGTTCAATCCCAGCACAAAAATCAGTTTTGCATTGAACCGGCCTGCGCACGTTAAATTGGACGTGCAAAACATTCTTGGCCAAACCCTCGCGACGCTGGTGAATGAATGGAAGGCTTCCGGCTCGCATACCGTCGTTTTCGAAGCGTCGCATCTGGCCAACGGCGTTTATCTCTATCGTCTGGAAGCCGGCGGCAACGTGCAAGTGCGCAAGCTGGTTTTGATGAAATAAATTGCCGAATGAGGTTTGCTGCGACGCAACGTTGTAGCACTTGACGACTAGGCCTTCATGCGTTCATGCTCTTGCTCGTCTATGAAGATATTCGAAAACGGGCAAGAGTATGAGTATTAAAGTACGAATTGATTTTTTTGCTGAATGACCCCGGGAATGAACGCCCTCAAACAAGTTCGGATTTTTATTGCCGTCGCCGCCGGTTGCGCCGCTTTGTCAGCCCACGCGCAAATCGACATGCGGGCCACGGCGCGTTTGCATTTTCGCGCCCAGGAGGATTCGGCGAATTGGTTCGAAGGCTATGCGCGGATGCTTTCGGGGACGCCAGCGCCCTATCCCTCACATCGCAGCGAGGGTGCGCCGGTTCCGGCTGTTGTTGCTCGCACCCAGGGAAGCGAAGCCTCCATTGTTTGGGAGACGGCGGCGCTTCCTCCGCGCTGGGCCGGAACACACGCAACATTCGTGTGGGCTTGTGGCATCGGCAGCAATTTGGGTGAAGAAAAATTTCAGCTTACGCTCAATGATAAGCATGAGTTCGTTTTTTCATCGCTGATGCAACCGGCTTGGCAGGTTGAAGGAGAATCCGGGGCTCGCCTGGCATTCACCGCGGTATATCAAAATCATAATCGCGCTTATTTTGGTTATATGACATTGCGCATGCCGGCAACTTGGGTGCGCGCCGGCCGGGCAGCGAGTATTAAAATCACCGGCGTCACGGCTGCTAAAGAAATTTGGTATAGAACCTTTGCTTACACCGACGCTCTGGCCTTCCTGCGTAAGCGGGAAAGCAAACGAATTTTCTCGGAGTTGAAATTTTGGAATCTCGGCGACGCCGAGCTGCAACTTTTTGCGCACGCCAACTTAACCGGCCAGAGCATTGCCGCTTTTTCCGGAAGGCAGCAACTTGGCGAGAAAGCATTTGAGCTTGAAAGTGACCTGGCCGTTGCGCGCCTGACCATCCCGCGCGAACAGCAG
>SZPB01000298.1 GCA_030263535.1 Cytophagia bacterium CHB2 | reverse complement strand
GGCGATAGGTGCCGGCGTTGAACTCCAACGCGCCCAACTCATAAAGCGCGGCCGGGGCCTCCGGGTGCTCGGGAAAATCGCGCGTAAGGCGCACGAACCGCGCGCGCGCGGTTTCATGATCATTCAGGCGTGCGGCGCTGCGGCCGCTTTCCAGCAACGCCGAAGCGAGCAAACGATGCGACGGAAATTCGTGCAGGAAACGATTGAACACGCGCAACGCTTCAGCATAATCGTTTTGTTTGAAATGGGCCAGTCCGCAAGCATGCCACGCCTGTGGCGCCAACGCGCCCTGCGGGAATTGCTGCAATTGGTAGGTATAAGCTTTCAGCGCGGCGTCATAGTCTTGCTTCTGCAAATAAGCTTCGCCGCGCAGAAAAGCAGCCTGCTCGTGTAAGTGATGTTCGGGGAATTGCAGGAGAGCTTGATCGAGCGTGGCAATGGCATCGCGCCATTTGCCCAGCAAAAATTCCGCAAACCCGATGCGATACCACGCCGTTTGATACAGTGCATGTTGCGGATGATAATCCTTCAACTCGCGATAAAGGGCCAAAGCTCTTTCGTAGTGCTGGCGTTGCAAGCATGACTCCGCCAGCAGAAATCGCGCCTCTGCCGCAAACGAACTTTGCGGATAATCGCGCAAAAAATTTTCACCGAGATCGCTAGTTGCTTGATAATACCCTTTTTCATAAGAACTCTTGAGCTTGGAAAAAGCTTGCTGCTCGGCGGAAGAAGGGGAAGTGAAATCAGTCGGGGTCTGTGAGAAGGCGAAACAGGCGGCAAAGAAAAATGCAAACACGGTCCATCGTGGTAAAAATTCTTTCCTGGCCATAAATTCTCCGAATTGCTTGGTCCTAAGGTTTGCCATCTGGGTTTGAAGATAGTGAATCAGAAATTCTTTTGCCAAGCTTTATTTCTGAGCGACTCTTTAGATCAGCGCCCGGGCGGTAAGGTCGTCTAAAAAACTGAACACCGAGATTTCTGATTGCCCTTTTATAGGGAAATCGCTTATTTGAAGCATGCATGAGATTTCGTACTGGCGTGAGGATTTCCCTGTCGCGCTGGCGCCGCGCGAAAGCGTTTTACCCGAACGAGTCGATGTTGCCATCATCGGCGGCGGCCTCACCGGCTTGGCGACAGGACTTTATCTCGCGCAGCGCAGCGTGTCCGTTGCCATCCTGGAGCAGGAAATCATCGGCTGGGGCGCAAGCACGCGCAATGCGGGAATGGCGCTTATCGGCTTGAAGCTCCCGCCCGAGCAACTAGTCCGGCGCTATGGCCGCGCGCAGGCGCGGCAGTTCCATCGCGCTTCGCTCGAGGCCCTGGCGTTCGCGGAACAGCTTATCCAGCGTGAAAATATCTCTTGCGATTTTCAGCGCTGCGGCGAGTTGTGCGCCGCTTACCGGCCCTCTCATTTCAAAGCGCTGCAGGCTTCGCAAAAATTTCTGCGCGAAGAGTTTGATCATCCCACCGAATTGGTGCCGCCTGCGGACATGCCGCGCGAAGTGGGATCGCATTTTTATCATGGCGGCCTGCGCGATGCGATGAGTGCGAGTTTGCATCCGGCAAAATTGGTGGCGGGCCTGGCGCAAGCCGCGCAGCGCGCCGGGGTCAGCATTTATGAAAGAACCCGGGTCGAACATTGCCAGCGCCTCGCTTCGAATCATGTGTTGCATACTTCGCGCGGACTTTTGCAGGCCCAGGAAATTGTCGCGGCCACGAACGGCTACACGCCGGGCATGTTGCCGGCATTGCGCCGCCGCGTGATTCCGGTGGGAAGTTACATCCTCGTGACCGAGCCGCTGGGCGCGGCGCTGGCGCAGGAACTGATACCCCAGAATCGCATGATTTTTGACAGCAAGAATTTTCTGTTTTATTTTCGCCGCACGCCGGATGATCGCCTGTTGTTCGGCGGGCGTACGAGTTTCACGCCGGTGACGAACGCGGCCGCGGCCGCCATGCTGGCCAGTGATATGCGCGCGGTTTTTCCCCAATTGCAGCAAACAAAAATCGCTTACGCCTGGCACGGCAATGTTGCGTTCACCTTCGACCAGATGCCGCATGTCGGACGCCTTGAGGGGATTCACTACGCCACGGGTTACTGCGGCCATGGCGTGATCATGAGCCTGTATTTGGGGCATTGTCTCGCACGCCTGCTGTGCGGCGAAGCATGCGACACGCCTTTTGCGCAACTCGCATTTCCGGCTTATTTTTTTTATCGCGAACGGCCCTGGTTTTTGCCGCTGGCCGGGGCGTATTTCAAGATGGTCGATCGTTTTTCTTGAGACAGCCATGCACAATCGCGAAAATCAAATCGTAGCATGATAACAGAAGAAAGGCTCTACCATGCCTCAACGAGTAGCTCTCATCACCGGCGGCGCGCGCGGCATCGGCCGCGCGATTGGAGTGGCGCTGGCAGCGGACAATTGGGATATTGCGCTGTGCTATCGCACCAGTGCCGCGGAAGCCGCAAGCGCAGTTGCCGCGATTACGGCGCAGGGCCGTCGCGGTTTCAGTTTACAATGCGATGTTTCAGACCCGGCCGCCGCGGCGGCCATGGTGCAGCAAATCGAGGAACAATTTGGCCGTATTGACGCCCTGCTCAACTGCGCCGGGCCGTATCGTCGTGTGCCGCTGTTTGATGAAACCCTCGCCGGCTGGCACGAAATGTTCGATAACAATCTGCATCCGGTGTTTTATTTAAGCCGGCTCGTATCGCCCATCATGCGCAGGCAGAGATGGGGACGCATCATCAACTTTGGATTGGTCAATGCTGATCAACTTATCGGGCAGCCCAATCTCACGGCATATGCCATTGCCAAAACCGGCGTGCTCATTCTCACGCGCACGCTGGCCCGGCTGCTCGCGCCGGAGGGCATCACGGTGAACGCGATTTCTCCGGGTTTCATTGATTCCGGCAGCATGCCCGTGGAGGAATTGGCAAAAATGGAAAGCAAGATTCCGGCCGGTTATCCCGGCGCCGTCGAGGATGTTGTGGGGGCGGCGAAATTTTTGTTGTCCGAGCAGGCGTATTACGTTAACGGCACGAATATTCACGTCAGCGGCGGTTGGGGCGTTTGAACCTTAGAATAAAATTCTGAAAGTTTTTGCCCACAAAATTGGAATCCCACAAAAAAAGTTTTTTATTTTTGTGAATTTCCACTTTTGTGGGCGAACTTTACAAGACTGTCCGAAGAGCTGCGATTTTCAGCTTGACGGAAAATCGGTGTTGGCGATGCGTCCTGCAAAACCCCGGGCATCATTTTTCTTGCGCAATTCCCCCAAATAGTGCCCGCCTTCATTAAACAATAAATCGACCATACTGAGATCCGGAATGAATTCACCATAAAGCTGATGATAACGCGGCATAGGCGGATTAGTGTCAATTAAAGTGATGCCGGCGGCGCTAAAATCATTTTCGCGAACAGCGTGCGCACGCTGCCCGGGGCTTGCGAGATACGCGGTTCCGCCGATGCGCTTGATCAACTCCACAAGCCAGTTTTTATTTCCCGTTACGGCTCCACATTCCGAGCTGAGATGGATGGGTGTGTCGAGCTTCAGGCATGCGCAAAGCGTTCGGATGCCAGCCACGTTGAGTTCAATGAGACGGCGCCATTCCGTGTGATAAAGCCCTTCGAAGCGATCGGCATAGTGCATGAAATACGGCGATTTATTGTAATGCGTTTGCAAGGCCCGCCAATGGGTTAACGCCCATCTTTCGTTATTGTTGATTTCGACCGCATGAATCGCCTGCCGGCCGCGCCCTTTGGTCAAAACCGGAACCGTGAGCCAGCGCGCGCCCTCCGGCGTTTTGATGCGATTGCGATTGAGCACGCCATGTTTGGAATATTGCAAATGATCGGCGAGAATGACGGCGTCTGCCTGCGCCATTTTACAAAAAAGCTCAAGGCCTGGAAGATAGGCGGGAAGATGTGCGGCAACGATTTTCATGAAGCGATGCTTGCGATTTTATTCCGGTATTTTGTAATCGAAATAATCCCGGCGTTTTCCTCAGCGGATTGCATGATCAAAACCTATTACTACAACGTTAAGTCGATGCAAACACCGCGTTGAGTCATTCCGCAAGAGGCTTGTGAAGTACTACCCTGATTTGCGGACAAGCTGCAAATCAAAGCTTCTGCGAAGCAGCAAATAACTGTTCGGTGAACCTCGGCGACCATTGGCATAAAGTTTTTCCACCGAAATGCGCCGAAGTCACCGAGCATCGCCGAAAAAAACTCTGGCCGGATGATTTATCGGCAGAATTATTTTGAATCGTTCTGCCGGCAAATTATTCTGCGATAAACTTTCAGAATTTTATTCTAACTTTGAGCGCCTTATGGCCATAAGAAAGCGACTCAAACCGACAGCAAATCCGGTACTTCACAAGATTCCTCCTGACCGGGACAAAAGTCGGGGTGAATCTCGAACTTAACGTTGTCATGCTATTTAATGAGCCGCCTGTACTGATCTCTGCAAAAACTTAAAAGCCACCCGGTGGTTGCCGGGTGGCTCGATCGTGTTGGCGATTTTTATTGCGTGGGGCTGTGAAACTGTTCGTCAAAATGGATTACGACGTTTTGGGCGCCAGCTTGGCTCCCAAAACACGGCCGACCAGCGCGACAACCGCTGCAATGATGGCGTTGATGATCAAGCCCACGGCGCGTGCGCCCAAGGCCTGCCCCATTGGCACAACCGTGCCTTCCTGCACGTTCAGCGCATCCCAATGAATGAAATAAGATGAGTCGAGATTCCCGGCAATGCTGATGAATGTCAGCAGGAAGATCAAAACCTGGGCAAACACGCCGATGCTGGTGCCGATCAACGCCGTGCCCACCCAGTTAAAACCAGCGCGCTGGGAAAGCGCGCCAAAAAAGAAACTGCTGATCACCGTCGCGCCGACGACTGAGAACATGGCATTGCCGCGCGGGGCGTACGGCACGCCCGACAAACCGACCATAAAACGGGCAATGGCATAAATTGCAATCAGCAGCCACGCCAACCGCACAAACCGCAAGACTTGTGACAGCATGAACTCCTCCTCTCCATAAAAGTTAATAACGGATACTGATATCGTAACACGATTTAACTGCAATCCGCAGAATTGCCATTTGTCACTCGGCGACAAACTTGCGATATCATCGCAAGTCGGTTCGCTTTTGCAGAGCAGCAGCCGGAATCGGCATAAATTTTACCTCACAATCGTCAGCTTCTGGATCGCGCGGAAGCCGGCTGAGCGTAATTCATAAAAATAAATGCCGGCAGCAGCATGCTCGCCGTTGGCCAACCTGCCATCCCAACGAACTTCGTAATATCCGCCATTTTGATTTTCATGCACCAATTGCCGGACTTCGCGGCCGAGGAGATTGAAAATGCGCAACTCCACGGGCTGCGGTGCGCTGTGCGGCAATTCATAACGAATCAGCGTGCCGGAAGAGGCGTGCAGCAACGGATTGGGATAACTCTGCGCCAACACGAAGCGCTGCGGCGCGGACACCGTTGCGCTGATTTCCGGCGAATATTCGAACGCGCCGTTGAAATCGACTTGCCGCAGGCGATACGAATAAACGCCGGGTTGCAAATCGCGATCAACAAAAGAATAATTCTGGGTCAGCAGCGTGGTGCCGTGCCCGTTGATGAAACCGATTTCTTGCCAGGTATTGTTGCCTTGTTTGCGCTCGAGGTGAAATCCCAGGTTGTTCGTTTCGCTCGCCGTGCTCCAGCTCAACTCGGCCTGGTTTCGTTCGACTTGCACGCTGAAGGTTGCCAGCTCGACCGGCACAGCATCGATCGTGGCGATGTTCGAAAAAGGCGAGGCATTGCCAAAAGCGTCGCGCGAGCGCAGCACGAAAAAGTAACGGCTGCCGGTGACCAGATTATCAACCGTCGCGACTTCGGTGACGCCGGGTGCGCCGGGTGCGGGCAAATTGCCCGCTTTACTGGCGATGGTATCAAACCACAAATTTACATCGCTGCCCACTTGCGTGGTCGAATAGCCCAGTTCATAACTTGCGACGTTCGAGCCGACATCCGCCGGGGCCGTCCATGCCAAACTGACGGTGGTCGGCGTGGAATTGGTGACGCGCAAATCCGCAACGGCCGCAGGCGCGACCGCGTCATAATTCTGGAGATTGTAAACATGCGCCATCGGCGCTTCGGTATTGGCATTCAAGGCCACCGCCTGCTCGCGCGTAAGATTCGGTCCAAGGATATAGGAGCTGACGCCGAGTTGAAACGTCGCGACAATGGGATTGCTGCCGGTGCTTTGAATTATAAAGCCGCTATCGCCATAAGAACGGCCGTCGCCGGTGTCATTCGTGCCGTCGCCCGTGCCGCTCATCGCATCCCAGAAATAATATTTCTGCGTCGTGTTCAGAATATTATCCATGCCGAAGATGCCGACGAAACTGCCGTGCTGGCTGGAGCTGGCGCTGAACCAATTGCGCTCCGGCAGAAAATTAATGGCGCCCTGTTGCTCGGTGATGCCGCCGGAGGCGCCGGTGATGATGCGCGGCGTCGTGGTGTTTTTGTTATACCAGGTTTGATTGGCCATGTTCGAATTGAAGTCAAACGTCGTGCGCAGCAGGCGTGCACCCAAATCAGACGTCAGTGGAATTTGCCCCGACAATTGCTGCGAGAAGGGATAAAAGAAAAGTGAAATGGCCACGGTTGAGACGTCGACGTTGACTCCGAGAACACTGACTCTGATCTGTTCCTGCACTTCGCGAATGACGCGAATCCGGCCACTAATGGCCTTGAGACTATTATTCACCGCAATCAAATTATCCTGCTCATTTGCCGTCACAGTTTGGTTGCCGACAATCGGGACGGAGACAATGGCGCGAATGCGTATTTTCAAGCGATCGAGAAAATCAATGCCGGACCCGCCGAACGAGGGCGGAACCGCGAGGTAATCCGGCACACCGTTATTGGCATGGCCTTGAATGTAGCTGATGCCTTTCACCGTATCGGCAGCCACGCGTCCCGCCGGCGAAGGCGAGTATTGCATATATGTGGGCAGCAGCGGATTCGGCGCCAGGGTGGCCGAGCGATAGAGATAAACAAACGCCTCTTGCGAGGTGAGGGGATCGATCAAGCGAATTTCGTAGCGCGGAAAGCTGCGCGCCGAGGCATCATTCACCCAATCATTGACCGGCGCCTGGCTGCCGGCATCGCGCGCCAGAAACAAAAGCTGATCATTATCGTCGAGCGCGCCGTCATCCGCGGCAAAGTAGCTGCCGCTTCCATCACGCTCGTCGATTTGGAGGGGAATCTGTTGCCACCCGCCGTTCTTGTAGGCATAAAGGAAAAGATGGCCCACCGGCGCAACGCTGCCGGAGAATTCCGCCAAATTCAACGGCGAGACCTGAACGTGCTCATACTGCCGGTCTTGCACCAACGTTTGTGCGGCTGACGGCAGGCTGAGAGCGAGCAGCAAAGCGACAATCATGCCGCTGCATAATTCCAACAAAAAAGATTTTTCGTAGCGATGAAGCATTTTTTTCTCTCCCTTAAAAGATGAAAATCTCATGCAGTTGGGATGCTAAACATTATGCATTAAATCATTCCAGGCATAGCTTGCTGCAATCAAGCGACTCCAGACAAATTGGATCGCTTGCAAGAAATTGCATAGAACCACATTCGGCGAGCACAATCAATTCGTCCCTTCTTTCTTATCCAACAAAAACTCCTCCCAAAACAAGGTTGTGGCATTCGACTGATAGTCACGATTCCCCTTTTTCTGAAAACCGTGGCCTTCGTCCTTTGCCACGAGATACCAGACCTGGCCGCGGTTGCGGCGCACGGTTTCCACGATTTGTTGCGATTCACTTGCCGGCACGCGCGGGTCGTTGAGTCCTTGAATCACAAACAGCGGTTTGGTGATTTTGTGCGCGTTGGTGGTGGGCGAGATTCTGTTGAGAAACTCACGCATCTTGGGGTCGCGTTCATCGCCATACTCGACGCGGCGCAAATCGCGGCGATACTCCTGCGTGCTTTCGAGAAACGTCACAAAATTGCTGATGCCCACCACATCAACGCCGGCGCGAATGCGATCGTTGTACATAAACATGGCGGCGAGCGTCATGTAGCCCCCGTAAGAACCGCCGGTCACGCCCACGCGGCTCGCATCCAGCTCGGGTTGTTGCGCAATCCAGTCGAGCAATGCGCCGATATCTTTCACCGATTCTTCG
>SZPB01000297.1 GCA_030263535.1 Cytophagia bacterium CHB2 | reverse complement strand
GGCGAGTCGCCTCAACCGCGCCGAGGTGATCATTCGTCGCATGCGGCAGGACGATCTCTCGCAAGTCGCGGCAATTGCGGCCCACAGCTACGCCGAGCCGTGGCCGCAAGAATCGTTTCGCGTCGAGCTGAACTCCGAGGTTTCACAACCGGTTGTGGCTGAGCGCGCAGGCGAGATTGTGGGCTTTATCGTAGCCTGGATTGTGACGGATGAAATCGAAATTGCAAATTTGACGGTGAAAGAAACGTTCCGGCGGCGCGGCCTGGGGCGCATGCTGCTCACGCATGTGCTGGCATTGGCGCAGGCAAGACAGTGCGCAACCGCCTATCTTGAGGTGCGGCGCTCGAATTGGGCAGCGCGGCGTTTATACGAAAGCATGGGCTTTAATGATCATAGCCTGCGGTCGCGCTATTATGGCCGCACCGGCGAAGATGCGATTGTGATGCAAAAAAAGCTGACAACGGCTTCATCATTCCTGAGAGAGGAGAGTAACGATGGCGTGGTTTAAACGCGAAACCAAAGGGCTGGTCTCCCAGAAGAAAAAAGACATGCCCGATCTTTGGATTAAATGCCCGGCGTGCGATGAAATCATTTACAAGCCGGATTTGGAAAAAAACTTTTTCGTCTGCGGCAAGTGCGGTCATCACTTCCGTGCTACAGCGCGCACATACATCAAGTTTCTGCTCGACGAAAACAGCTTCGAGGAAACCAACGCCAATATCGCGCCGGTCGATATCTTGAAATTCAAAGCTAACAAGAAATATGGCGACCAGCTCAAAGAAGCGGCGCGCAAAACCGGCGTGCATGATGCCGTCATCACCGGCTTCGGCGCGCTTGCCGGGCAGCGTCTGGTGCTGGCAGTGATGGACTTCAGTTTTATTGGCGGCAGCATGGGCTCCGTGGTCGGAGAAAAAATCGCGCTGGCGACGGATGAAGCCTTGTTGCGCCGGCAACCGTTGAGCATCATCTGCGCCGCCGGCGGCGCGCGCATGATGGAAGGCGCGCTCTCGCTTATGCAAATGGCGAAAACTTCCGCGCGCCTCGCGCGCCTGGCCGATGCCGGCATTCCCTTCCTCTCGATACTCACGCATCCCACCACCGGCGGCGTTACGGCGAGTTTTGCCATGCTGGGCGACGCTATCATCGCCGAACCGGGCGCGCTGATCGGCTTTGCCGGGCCGCGCGTCATCAAACAAACCATCGGCCAGGACTTGCCGGAAGGCTTTCAAACCGCGGAATTTCTGCTGCAACACGGCTTCGTCGATATCATCTGTTCGCGCCTGGAAATGCGCGCCTGCCTCACCAAGTTGTTGAATGTGATGCAGAATCAAGAAGAGGCCAACAACAAAGACGGCTTTATGTTTTGGAATGAATTCAAAAACAAGCCGGCAGGCTTGCAAACGGTGTGACTCCAGTTTGGTAAAATACCTGGCAACCTGCGGCGGTCCGGCCGCCGCTCAATGAAATGGCAATAATGAAACCTCATATTCTTCTTTCAAACGATGACGGCATTTTCGCGCCCGGCCTGTATGCCATGTATCAAGCGCTGAAAGAAATCGCCGATGTTTCCGTGGTGGCGCCGGACAGTGAAAAAAGCGCGGTGGGCCACGCCATCACGCTATCGGATCCACTGCGTGTCACGCATTTCGAAAAATTCGACAGCTTTTTTGGCTATGCCGTTAAAGGCACGCCGGCGGATTGCGTGAAAATCGCCTATTATGCTCTGCTCGAGCGCAAGCCGGATTTAGTCGTCTCCGGCATCAATTACGGCTCGAATACGGGCATCAATATCATTTATTCCGGAACGGTTTCGGCTGCCACCGAAGGCATGTTGCTGGGCATTCCTTCGTTTGCGATCTCGCTCACCACTTATAAAGATGCAGATTTCAGCTATGCGGCAAAGCTCGGCTCCCGGCTCGCGCTTAAAATTTTAGAAAACGGCCTGCCCAAAGACACGTTGCTGAACGTCAATGTTCCCAATGTGCCGGAACGTGAGATTCGCGGCATTGCCATGACGCGCATGGGAACGTCAACCTATGATGACAAGTATGACAAACGCGTCGATCCCCATAATCGCGTTTACTACTGGCTCACCGGCTCAAAGATCGAAGCCAACGAAGGCATTGAATTCGACGACGGCGCAATTCGCCAGAATTATGTTTCGATTACGCCGATTCGCTTCGATTTGACGAATTACGAATATCTTCACCACATGCAGCAATGGCAGTTATAAATCAAAGCCCGCTCAAACCGTGTTTCGCTTGGTGAGCGAAAGTTGAGATAGTACGATGAAGAACAGCTCCTATAAACAATCGGTCGGCTTGCGCCTGCTCATCATCGGCGCATTGAGTTTGATCTTGTTGATTCCTGCGTTTCTGATCATGGCGCTTATTGACGAACGCGAGCACAGGCGTGACAGCGCCGTGCGCGAGGTGAGCGAAAAGTGGGGGCAAAGTCAAATCATTGCCGGCCCGATACTGACGATTCCCTATAAAAGGATCGTCACGAGCAGCGACAGCAAAACCGTTACAACCGTTGTCGAGCATGCGCATTTCCTGCCGGATCGGTTGCAGATTTCCGGCGAGCTAACCCCGGAAATCCGTCATCGCGGCATTTATGATGTCATTCTTTATCTGTCGGATTTGCAAATCACCGGCAATTTTCCCCCGCCAAATTTCAAGGAGCTGGGCATCGCGCCGGAAAATATTCTTTGGCATGAGGCGGTACTGGCGCTCGGCCTGAGCGATTTGAAAGGCATTCGCGAAGCCGTCGTGATCAAATGGCTTGACGCGGAGCTTGTCGCTAATCCCGGCATCGATGCAAAAGATGTTTTATACTCCGGCATTAGCGTCAAACCCGGCATCGACGCCGGTTTGCCTTCCCATACATTCGCCATAAACCTAAAACTTAATGGCAGCGGTGAATTGCAATTTCTGCCGGTGGGCAAAGAGACCAACGTCAAAGTTGCAGCAACCTGGGGCAATCCCAGCTTTATCGGCGGTTTTCTGCCGACAACGCGCGAGTTGCAACGCGATCGTTTCAGCGCGGAATGGAACGTTTTGCATCTCAATCGCAATTATCCGCAACAATGGCTCGGCCCCAATCAAGAGCTGATGGCCTCGGCCTTCGGCGTCAAGTTGCTGCTGCCGATCGACGAATATCAAAAAACCATGCGCACCGCCAAATATGCCATCATGTTCATTGCGTTGACGTTTCTCGCGTTTTTCATGACGGAAATTCTGAACAAGAAAATCCTGCACCCGATTCAATATCTGCTCGTTGGTTTTGCGCTGCTGGTATTCTACACGCTGTTGCTCTCCATTTCAGAGTATATTCCCTTCAATCAAGCTTATTTGATCGCGAGCGCGGCCATTGTGCTTTTGATCGGCGCCTACACCAAAGGCATGCTGAAGAGCAATTTGATCGCGCTGATCATCAGCGGCATTCTCGTGCTGCTGTACGGCTTTTTGTTTATCATTTTGCAATTGCAAGACTACGCCCTGCTGCTGGGCAGCATCGGCTTGTTCGTGATTTTGGCGATTGTGATGTATTTGACGCGCAACATCGATTGGTTTGAAGTGGCGAAACAGGAATAATCGAATGAGCCTACGGCCGGGATCACCGAGCATCGCCGCAAAAACTTTGACAGGATGATTTATCGGCAGAATTATTTTGAATCGTTCTGCCGGCAAATTATTCTGTCATAGACTTTCAGAATCTTATTCTAACTTTGAAAAGCTAATCGCTTACCAACCCCGGCATAACCGCGGCTGGAAGATTTTCGTATGGACATTATTCTATCGGAATTCCAAAATCTCTTCTACTGAACAACATCATCTCATGCATCCACAAGATTTTATCCTCATTCTCGATTTTGGCTCACAATATACCCAGCTCATCGCCCGGCGCATTCGCGAATTCAACGTTTATTCCGAAATCAAACCCTGCTACCTTGCGTTGGAAGAAATTACCCGGCTTAAGCCCAAGGGCCTCATTCTCTCCGGCGGGCCGAATTCGGTTTATGATGACAATGCGCCGCAATTTGCTGCGGGCATTTTTGATCTCGGCATCCCGATTCTCGGCTTGTGCTATGGCCAACAATTGATGGCGCATCATCTCGGCGGCAACGTGCAACCAGCCAGGCATCGCGAGTACGGTTTTGCGACGCTGCAAATCGTGCAACAAAACGCTTTGTTTGAAGACATGCCGTCGAGCAGCCAGGTTTGGATGAGTCACGGCGATACGATTGTGGCGCCGCCCGCCAATTTTGTGGCGCTCGGCAAAACGGAAAATTCGAATTTCGCGGCGTTCGCGCATCCCGCACAAAAACTCTACGGCTTGCAATTTCACCCCGAAGTGGCGCATACAGTGGCCGGCGCACAAATCTTGCGCAATTTCGTTTTTAATATCTGCGGTTGCGCGCCCAATTGGAATCCAGAGAATTTCATCACCGCGACAGTGGAAGCGATACGCGAACGTGCCGGCGCGGAACAAGTGATTTGCGCGCTTTCAGGCGGGGTCGATTCGGCGGTGGCAGCCGCATTGGTTTATCGGGCGATTGGCGAGCAACTGCACTGCGTGTTTGTCGATCACGGCTTGTTGCGGCGCAATGAAGCGGAGCAGGTCTCGGCGGTGTTCTCAAAACTCTTCGGCAAAGCATTTCGCATGGTCGATGCTTCCGATATCTTTTTGCAGCGGTTGCGCGGTATTGTCGATCCCGAGCAAAAACGCAAAATTATCGGCGAACAATTCATTCGCGTTTTTGAAGCAGAAGCGCGCAAACTATCGGACATTCGCTTCCTGGTGCAGGGCACGCTTTACCCCGATGTGATTGAAAGCGTCTCGCCCACCGGCGGGCCTTCGGTCACCATCAAAAGCCATCACAATGTCGGCGGCCTGCCGCCGGATTTGCAACTCGAATTGATCGAGCCGTTGCGCGAATTATTCAAAGACGAAGTTCGCCGTGTAGGCGCGAAGCTCGGTATCGCGCCGAGCATCATTGGCCGCCATCCGTTTCCAGGGCCAGGACTGGCGGTGAGAATTCTCGGAGAGATCACGCCCGAGCGGCTTGAAATTTTGCGGCATGCCGATGACATTTTCATCTCCGAACTAAAAAATCAGAATTGGTATGATCGCGTCTGGCAGGCGTTTGCGGTGTTGCTGCCGATTCAATCCGTAGGCGTGATGGGCGACAATCGCACCTATGAAATGACAGCGGCTTTGCGCGCTGTAACCTCCACCGATGGCATGACAGCAGACTGGGCGCGCCTGCCGCATGAGTTGTTGATGAAAGTTTCTTCGCGCATCACCAACGAAGTGCGCGGCATCAACCGCGTGGTTTATGACATCAGCGCCAAGCCGCCCAGCACAATCGAGTGGGAATGACGCAGTCAAATTCATCCGGCACAACCAAAGGCAGGCAGGTTGACACATATCGCCTGCAAATAACCTGAACCAACGATTCGGCATTAGAGATCAACTTTTTTGACCTTGCATTTTATGTGACTGCTTTCTATTTTGCTGCCGTTTAAATTCAACCCAGGTGAACATCTGTGGGCATTTCATGCGAAATATTTGCACACCCGAACTCCGTCAATCCGCACCTGCTTTTCCATGTACCATACTTATCCCCCTCGTTGACGAATAGTCAGAATGGAAGTCGGAATGAAGGACGCCCAGCCAATCGCTTTTAACCCATCACCATTTTAAGGAGTGTAAGCCATGTGTGGTATTGTCGGCTATGTCGGAGATAAACCGCTCGTTCCTCTGTTGATCGAAGGATTAAAACGCCTGGAATATCGCGGCTACGATTCCGCTGGATTTGCGATTGTGTCAGCCAATCAGCTTGTCGTCGAAAAGCAGGCGGGCAAGATTTCGAATCTGGAGCGCATACTCAACGGTCAAAAATTCAGCGGCTCAGTCGGCATCGCGCACACCCGTTGGGCAACGCACGGCGTGCCGAACAACGTCAATGCCCACCCTCACACCGACAGCAAAAATCGCATCGCGCTGATTCACAACGGCATCATCGAAAACTATGCGGCCATCAAGCGCGAGCTGGTGAAAAAAGGCCATGAATTCCGCTCGGACACGGATACGGAAGTGTTGGTACATTTGATCGAAGAGTTTCAAAAAGAGGGATTGCCCTTTGAAGAGGCCGTGCGCTCGGCGCTGGCGCAAGTGCAAGGCACTTACGGTATCGCGGTAATTTCGCATGATCATCCCCATACGATTATTGCGGCGCGGCGCGGCAGCCCGCTGGTGGTGGGCATTGGTGAAGGCGAATATTTTGTTGCCTCGGATGCCACGGCGATGGTCGAGCATACCAAGAACGTCACCTACCTTGATGACGGGGAAATGGCGATTCTCACCCGCGAGGGCGCACAGGTCAAGACCATTGACAATCAGCCCGTGACCAAGGCGATCGAGCAAATCGCGTTTGACATCGAACGCATCGTCAAAGGCGGCTACGATCACTTCATGATGAAGGAAATCATGGAGCAGCCGCGCACCATTGAAGACGCGTTGCGCGGACGCTTGCTATCCGAAGAGGGCATGGCGCGCCTCGGCGGTATCCGGCATGAGATCGATTCGCTGCTCTACGCGCGCCGCATTTTGATCACCGCCTGCGGCACCTCCTGGCATGCGGCGTTGATCGGCGAATACATGATCGAAGAATTTGTGCGCATTCCCGTGGAAGTCGAGTATGCGAGCGAATTTCGTTATCGCGATCCGGTGATCGACCAGGATACCGTTGTGCTGGTGATTAGCCAGTCCGGCGAGACGGCGGACACGCTGGCAGCGCTGCGCGAGGCCAAGCGTAAAGGCGCAAAAGTGCTCGGCATTTGTAACGTCGTCGGTTCGAGTATCGCGCGCGAAACCGATGCCGGCGTGTACTTGCATGCCGGGCCTGAAATCGGCGTGGCCTCGACCAAGGCGTTTACCTCGCAAGTGACGGTGCTCTCGGTTCTCACGCTTTTGCTCGCGCGCATGCGCAACATGTCGGCGTCGAAGGGCCGGGAAACCGTGCAAGCGATGCAAGCATTGCCGCAACAAGTCGAACAAATTCTCAACCAGCGCGAGCAAATCAAAGAAATTGCAAAGATCTATCATCAATCCAGCAATTTTCTTTATCTCGGGCGGGGCTATAATTTCCCGGTGGCGCTGGAAGGCGCGCTCAAGCTGAAGGAGATTTCCTACATTCATGCGGAAGGCTATCCGGCCGCCGAGATGAAGCACGGGCCGATTGCATTGATTGATCAGAACATGCCGGTGGTGTTCATTGCCACGAAAGATTCCACCTACGACAAAATCCTGAGCAACATCGAGGAAGTCCGCGCGCGCCGCGGCCGCGTCATCGCCATTGCGACCGAGGGCGATCAGGAAATCAAGCGGCACACCGATCATGTCATTTATATTCCGCCCACTCTCGAGGTGTTGACGCCGATTTTGACTATCATTCCACTGCAACTGCTCGCGTATTACATCGCGATCCTGCGCGGCTGCGACGTGGATCAACCGCGAAATCTAGCCAAGAGTGTAACCGTCGAATGAAACATTCATTTGCCTGCTCTCGCTATGCCTGGCTTTTGCTGGGCATTGCTGTTTCTACCGCGCTTTCGCAAGAAACCCGGCGTGATCCGAAGCTGGCTTTTCAGCGCGCCGTTACGGCGTATAATCAAGCCAATTTCGAGCAAGCGCTGGAGCAATTCAACCGGATCGTCGAGCGCGGCTCGCAGGACGAGCTTTACACCTCCGGTTTGTTTATGCAAGGCCAGAGCCTCTATCAATTGGGGCAATACAGCCAGGCAACCGAGGCGTTTAACCGTTTACTGGAAGCCAACGCCAAAAGCCGTTATGTGGATTATGCGCATTATGCGCTGGGGATGATTGCGTTCAAAGAAAACAACTATGCCGAGGCGGCCAGTGAGTTCATTTGGGTTTTGGATTTTGCCGAGACACCGGCGCTGCGCGACAAGGCGGCCAAACTTGCAGAAACGTTGTTCAACGATTACTTGCAGCCGAATGATTTACGCCGCAAGCTGCGCCGTAATTATCTCGGTGAAAACGGCCTGGCCCTGCTGGCAATCGTGCTTGCGAAAAACGAATATGCCCAGGGCCGGCGCTCCGAAGGCCAGAAAATCGTCGACAATTTCTTGCGCGCGCATCCCAACACGCGCTTCAGCAAGCAGCTCGAGCAACTCAAAATCTCTCCGCAACAAGAATTCAGTTCGCCGGCGCGCATTGG
>SZPB01000296.1 GCA_030263535.1 Cytophagia bacterium CHB2 | reverse complement strand
AATAATGCCAAAGCATAGAATCGCATCTTGACCCTATAAATATTAGTCAAAATCGTAGTTGCTTTGGTGGCTTTCTAGTTTTAACCGGACAGCAGTGATACGATATCAGACTGTGCAGGTCAAGAGTTTTGATCATTTATTGGGGAAATTGAAATTAGGCGTTTCTTCCCCCAATTGCACGGCGCTTTCCAGATAACAACGGAGGGCGTCTTCGGCCATGGCTTTGGCTTCCGCGAGCGTTTCGCCCAATGTACAAATTTCAGGGATGGCAGGCACAACGACATTGTAGCCCCCTTCCCCCAGCGGTTCAAAGAATACAGTGTAGTTGTGCACGTTCATGGTAACTCCGTAAGAGGCGCTTGTTTTATAATGGTGTGACGCAAACTAAAAAAATCTTTATGCAATGTCAAGCATAGCAAGTGAAGTCCAACTTTCGCGCAACGGTTTTCGTAATCTCGAAAACTCGTTGCGCCCAAGTTGGACTTCGCCCTGCGCTCGGGCATTGCAAATAATTTTTGAACCAGATATATTGTCCCATGCAATTACGATATACACTATTCTTTCTGCTGGCCAACATTCCTCTGCTCACGCAAGAGCCTTTGCAAATCTCCGGCGAGCTGCGCCAGCGTTCCGAATACCGCCAAAATGCGGATTTTGATTCCCGTCTCGGCGATGAGCAGATTTTCGTGCTGCAACGCTTGCGCCTGGGATTGCATTGGCATTTTCCCAATCAACTGGCGGCATTCGTGCAAATGCAGGATAGCCGCCTGTGGGGCGAGGAGGGCAGCACCACGCAGCCGCTCAACAACACGGATGTGCATCAGGCTTATTTTGAATTGCAACGTCTGGCCGGCAAACCGCTGCGCGTGCGCCTGGGCCGGCAGGAGATGAAATTCGGCAGCCAGCGCCTGGTCGGCGTGAATGATTGGAACAATGTCGGCCGCGCGTTCGACGCGCTGCGCCTCACTTACGGCGAACACGCTACGACTCTCGATCTTTGGCTGGCGCAAATCCGCGATAAAAATGCGGCCACGATCGACGGCAATCAGGAATTTGCCGGCGCTTTTGTTTCCTCCGGCAGCGCTGCAACGCGCGTCTTCGACGCCTATGCCATGTGGCTCATCGACGATCGCGATTTTCCCATTGGCAGCAGCAGCGGCGAAGCATTGTTTCTCGGCCGCTACGGCGCGCAGCTCGCGGGCGTGCTGCGCCAGCGCCTCGAATACGAAGCCGAAGGCGTTTATCAAACCGGCAAACACGGTAACCTCGACGTGAATGCTTTCGGCCTGGTCTTGCAAGGCAAGATCAAGCTTGCCCAAAAATGGTCGCCGAAAATCGGTGCGAGTTACAAATTCGGCTCGGGCGATGAAAATCCCAATGACGGCAAGCTGCAAACATTGTCGACTTTGTTTCCGACGGTGCATGGGCAATTCGGTGCGGCGGATTATGCCGGTTGGAGCAACATCGCCGATGTGATGTTCTTGACGGAGCTTTCTCCCTCACCGGTTCTGCGCACTTCAGCTAAATTGCATTATCTGCGGCTGGCGCACGGCAATGATGCCTGGTATTTGGCGCGCGGTTTCGCCTTTGACAAGCGCGCAGAAACGCTGCTGCCGGCGCGCCCCGGCGAGAGCATCGAGCTGGGCTATAATTTGGATTTGCAAGTTGATTATGATTTTCGTGAACAAGTTGGATTGAGTTTGGGCGTGAGCCGTTTTTTTGCCGGCGATTTTATCAAGGCCGGCAATCCTGAAGCGGATGATTCGAACTGGGCTTATCTTTCGATTAAAATGCGGTGGTGAGTTGTGTCATGATGAAAATGAAAGTTCGTAGTGAGGCCTTCAGGCCTTGCTATCCCATGCGCTCCGAACGCCTGAAGGCGATACTACGAACGCGTTCTTCTTACCGGGATTAATTTTCGATTAACATGCGGATGTGGGTTGAGTTATGAAGAGAGTGATAGCGTTTGGTCGTCGTGCCGCCTTCTTACGAGATGCTGTTTTCAATGTGGAATTGTTGTCCTTGGCATTCGCCCACAAGGGGCGAGGACTACTAACCTTTGCGCTGACGCTTCTCCTCTCCGCCTGCGCGCAACGTGGCACACCCATCGCGCCGGAGCCAGAAGAAACCTTGCTGGATCATCCCACTTCTGCATTGCCGGAAAAATTTTCACAAACCGGTTTATATCGCGATCCCGTGCAAGAAATTCCAAGTGATCGCGTCATGGCCTATGAGGTTCGTTATGCGCTTTATTCGGATGATAATGAAAAAAGCCGTTACTTGTTTTTGCCGCCGGGCGGCAAAATTGCAAATCACAATGCGCAAGAATGGGAGTTTCCGGAAGGCACGCTGTTCTTCAAAACGTTTTATTTGACTGCGATGGGCAATCGCGCCGTGCCCAAGCGCAAGATCGAAACGCGCGTGCTGCAGCGCCGCAGCAACGGTTGGCAGGTGGGCGTTTATCAATGGAACACTGCCGGCGACGAAGCATTCTTGACCAACGGCAGCGAAATTCGCCTGCCGTTTCAATTGCCGCTCGGCAATTACGTTTACACGATTCCGAGCCGCTTGATGTGCCTGGCCTGCCATCAACCGCAAAAAGACTTTGTTATTGGTTTTGAGATGATTCGGTTGAGCGGCGTTTTGGATGAGAACGGCGGCGAACAACTGCGCCGTCTGGCTGATCGCGATATTTTCACGCAACCGATCGCTGACACCAAGATTGAAATTCCCGGCCCGGAAGTGGAGCGTGAGGCCATCGGCTATTTGCACGGCAATTGCGCCAACTGCCACAATCCGCATTCACCGGTTTTCAGCACCACGGCGCTGGATCTGCGTTTCACCTTGTTGAAAGAAAACACCGTTAATGTTCGACCGGAAAAATTTGCCACGAATGATTCAACTCAGGTTCGCATCAAACCGGGCGCGCCGGAGGAAAGTCTTTTGTTTCAACTGCTCGCGCGCACATTCGACGACGGCACGCAATTCATGCCGCCGCTGGGAACGAGCCGGACGGATACGGTGGGAATCGATTTGGTAAGAAGGTGGATCTTGTCGTTGGGAACAGCGAACTGATTGCCTGGCACGGAATAAGTTGATGCCGGCGGCGTTTTATTGCTCAAAGGTGTAATTGCTCACCAGCCAGCGGCCCTCGGTGCGCGTAGTATTCACAAGAATCTCGCGATGCATTTTCCCCGAGCCCTGGCGCGGCTCGATGGTAATGTGATAAGCGAACGCCACGTGTTCGGCGTCATTGTCCGTGCGTGCTTTCAATGAAAAATCGATAAACGGCTTCAGGCTGTGAAATTCCCGTTCACCGTCTTCGAAAGCGCGCGCGCTGCCTTTGAGCGATTCGATTTCTTTGCGCAATTTGTCCGCAGCCAAACCGTTGGAAATTTCCAATGCACCGGCTTGATTCAATTCAATCAGATAGCGATAACAGAACGCATCGGCAATCTCGCGGGGATCGTTGCGCACACCGCATGCTAAAATTAGCGCCGTGAGCGTGAGAGATTTCAAACAATGGAAGGCTCGTATTTTCATAAAGTCGAGAATCTACATTGCCGGATAAATTTATTAGCCAGATGTTCATGTCATCTTGCCACAGCTTGGCTGACAAAATAGCGCCGTGACCGCCGAATGTCAAGCGAAAACATGCTTGACATTCCAACAGGTGAGGATTATATTGCGCGAGTTTTTTAGGCAGGCAACAATTCATTGTGGAGAAGATTATGAAGAAAACGTTGTTGGGCATTGCTGCGATTGCTGTGATTATTTTTGCGGGTTTTCTGCTGCTGCCGCAACAAGGCGCGGTGCAAAGTGCCGTGATTCCGGTTTCCGGCATGAGCTGCGACAACTGCGCGGATAAAATTACCGAGACCTTGCACGAACTCGACGGCGTCGAATCCGCCGAAGTGAGTTTCACAAAAAGTGAAGCAAGCGTGAAATTCAATCCGGCGGTGACGAATGAAGCCGCCATCATCGGCGCGATTGAAAAGCTGGGTTATCAGACCACGACGACTTCCGGAGACGCCGTTGCGCCCAAGGCCACATGTGAACCGGAAGGCAACGCCGGCACAAGTGATTGTTGCGCGCCCAAAACCAAGTCTTCAAATACCTGATAGCCGCCAGCACCATGAGGCTGCCGTCCCTTCATAAATTTAAAAAATGAAGCCCCGCCTCTTCCCGCGCCTGAGGTTTTTCACACGGGCAAAAGGGGCGGGGTTTCGTGTTAACAGACTTCCGCCATTGCCGTACACGACATGCGACTCAAGCTCATCCTCAGCCTTCTCGTCAGCGCCGTTTTTACGTATCTCGCTTTTCGCAATATCGATTTCGCTTTGATGTGGCGCACGCTCTCGCAGGCCAACTATTGGCTGCTGGCGCCGGGCTTGCTGTTCATGTATGTGAGTTTGTGGTTGCGTGCGTTGCGTTGGGGGTATTTTATGAAACCCATCAAGCCGGTGGGGTTTCAGAAATTGTTTTCGGCAATGATGATCGGTTATTACGGCAACAATGTTTTTCCTTTTCGCCTGGGCGAAGTGTTGCGCGCCTATGCCATCGGCCAATCCGCGGGCGTGTCGCGCATGGCCTCCTTTGCCACGATTTTCGTCGAACGCATTATCGATGTGATTTCGTTGCTGCTGCTGCTGGGGGTGTCGCTGCTGTTTCATGATTACCCCGCCTGGATTGAAAAAGGCGGCGCGATTCTGTTGGGCGTTACAGTTGCCTGCACCGTGTTCATTGTTTTTTTGATGAAGCGCACGGAAAGAACCCTCAGCTTCGTCATGCGCCTGTTACGGCCGTTTCCCGAAAAGGTGAAGCAGGTCGTGAGCAAGTTGCTCGCCTCATTTTTGGAGGGATTTGGTGTTTTCAAGAAATCCGAGCATTTTGGTACGATCACCTGGCAATCGTTTGCCATTTGGCTGTGTTATGCCGTGATCGTGTACGTTACGCTCGAGGCGTTTGAGCTGAACAGCCGCTACAACATGCCGCCGGGCGCGAGTCTGGTGATTTTGGTGATGACGAGCATTGCGATCATGGTGCCGGCGGCGCCGGGATATGTCGGCTCGTTTCATTGGGTTTGCCAGCAATCTCTCATGCTGTTTGGCATCTCGGCGAGCGAGTCGCTTAGTTTCGCCGTCGTGTCGCATGTCGTGAATTTCGTTCCCATCACCTTGCTGGGTTTTTATTATTATTATCGCCAACATCTTGACCTGCGCCAAGCCGTCGCGAACGAAGAAGGCGAAGGGTCAAATGGCGCGGGGCAAAGCCCATCTCCCAACTCCCACGAGGACAAACGCCTGCCCGTCCGGGAAGAAAATTCCACGCAAGCTTGAATATGCCTCCTGATCAACACGAGCGTGCGACGATGCTTGTCACGCTTGCCATTTTTCTGCAAGTCTTGCTTGCCGCGCTCGACACCACGATCGTGAGCACCGCCATGCCAACGGTTGTCGCAGCGCTCGGCGGCTTGAATTTATACAGCGGTGTTTTTTCGGCTTACCTCATCGCCAGCACCATTGCCACGCCGATTGCGGGCAAGCTGTCGGATCAATTCAATCGCAAGAACATGTATCTGGCGAGTATTGTCGCGTTTCTCGTCACCTCAATGCTCTGCGGCGTGGCGCGCAACATGATCTGGCTGATTGTCTGTCGCGCGCTGCAAGGCCTGGCCGGCGGCACCATGTTCGCCATCTCGCTGAGCCTGGTTGGCGTGATTTATCCGCCCCACCAGCGCGGTAAAATTCAAGGCTTCATCAGTTCGTTGTGGGCGATTGCAAGCATGATCGGCCCGCCGCTCGGCGGTTACGTCGTACAACATTTTTCCTGGCGCTGGGCGTTTTACCTGAATCTGCCGATTGGCATTCTTGCCATGGTGTTCATCCATCGGTTTTTGCACGATCCGGCGCATCCGCACAAACATGTTAAAGTCGATTACGCCGGAGCGGCGCTGCTCGTCCTGATGGTGACGGGCGTTATGATTTTATTCAACAATCTCGAGGCGATCTCGCGCATTGTTCTTTTGATCGCCTTTGCTGTGATCGCCGCGCTTCTGTTTTGGCTGTTGCATGTCGAGCGCAAAGCCGCTGCGCCCATCGTGCCGCTGGCATTGCTGCGCCAAAGCGATATCGCGGCAGCCAATCTCACCACGTTCATCATGGGCGTGTGCGCGTTCAGCTTGATCGTGTTTGCGCCGCTCTTTGTGCAGGGTGTTCTCTCCGGCACGGCCACGCAGGCCGGGCTGGTTTTGCTGCCGTTCAGCATCGGCTGGGGGTTGGGCAGTTTCGGCTCCGGCCATTATATGCACCGGTTCAGTTACCGCGCCATTGCGATGTCTGGGGTTGTGTTCATGGTTGCGGGGTTTGGCTATCAAACCCTGTTTTTGCACACAGCCTCGTTTTTTCAGTTGGCTGCGGTCGGTTTTTTCATTGGCATTGGAATGGGCATGGCGACGAACGCGATCACGGTCGCGGTGCAAAACACCGCGCCGCCGGAACAGCTTGGCACGGCCACCGCCTCCACGATTTTCTCCCGCGCGCTCGGCGCCGCCATTGGCGTCAGCATTCTTGGCGCGGTTCTCGCGCATCGCGTTGCGGCAAACGTCGGAGGCCCGGCTGCCAATGGCGGCTTGGCGGAGGTGCGTGCGCTGTTGTTGCCTGAAACCCGCGCGCACATTTCGACGGAGGCCCTGGCGCATTTGCAAACGGGTTTGGCCGGCGGGCTACACTTCGTTTTTGGCATTTGTTGTGCGCTCGCGGCTCTCACATTTTTTGTGGCCATGCGCGTCTCCGCGCAACGGCCCCAGGTAGAGATAAAATCCGCGAATCCGGCCATTCAATAGTAGTAAATGAGTAATCGCCTCACAGACCCAAAAGCGCACGGATTTTCCGAGCCGCTTAACTAAAGCCTGCAATTGGCTTTGACGGACTTGTTTGGAACCATTGACAAGGCCAGAAAGCTGTTGACTTTTAGGCATGGATTTTCTATGTTCCAGCTTTTCTTGGACTGCTGAGCGGACGATAGGCAACAATGAATGTGAGCTACGCATGTTTTTGGGTCCGTGGACTCACCCCTTCATTTACCTCTGGCGGGTTGGCGCGTAAAGAATGTGCGCACCGGCTAGCGGTCAAAAAGATGATGAAGTCATATGATGAAGAAAAAACGCCAGCGTCTTATTTCCATTTTGCTGATTCCCGACGATAATGCTGAACCGTACAGTTTTCGCTTGAGTTGGACGAAAGCCAAGCTGTTCATGGTCGTCGCAGGCATTTTGACGCTTCATCTGATTGGCGGCGCGATTGGCTATTATCAGTTCTTTAAAGTCAGCAATGAAAACGCCGAGCTTGAACGTTCGAACACCCGCTTGCTCGATGACAATAAGCGCGTTTATCGGCTGTCTGCTCAACTCGAAGCCATGGATCGTGATCAGGGCAAAATCATGAGCCTGCTGGGCGTCGATAACCACACCACCAGCCGCTCGACATTGAATGCGTCGATTCTGCCGAATGTCGCAGCCGCATCAGAAGCTTCTTCGGATGATGAAACGCTGCCGCCTGCGGTTACGACGGCCAATGAAATCGAGAGTACCGGCCGGCTGTTAGTGCCGAATGTGAAAGAAAGCAGCAAATATCCCGAAAATATGCCGACCCTGCTGCCTGCGCAAGGTTTGTTGAGTGAAGCGTTTTCACAGGATTGGAACTTTCCGCTGCAAGCGCACACCGGAATTGACATTGCCGGCAAACGGGGATCCGTGGTGGTTGCGGCGGGAAGCGGTTTCGTTGTTTTCGCAGGCTGGCACAAGGATTTGGGAAATTTGGTGATCATTCATCACGGGGATGATTTGTTCTCATATTACGGTCACAATGACCGCCTGCTCGTGCGTGAAAAAAGATATGTCAAGCGCGGCGATCCCATCGCGCTGCTGGGCAGCACCGGACGAAGCTCCGGGCCGCATTTGCATTTTGAAATTTCGCAAGCGGGCAGGTCGATCGACCCCCGCGCCTATGTTTTGACCTTGCGCACCAATGACGCTCACTAGATAAATTTGGTTTTTGATACACCAACTCGAGGCGATGATGTTAGGAAAAAAAGAAATGGAAGACTTTGATAAGGGCGGAGACCTGAACACCATTATCGGCAAAGGCTCCATCGTCGAAGGCTCGATCAAAGTACAAAGCAGTTTGCGTATTGACGGGCGGGTCAAGGGTGATATAACCGCCACCGATTCGCTCGTGAATGCCATTGTGGGCGGACGCATCAAAGGCAAAGTTTTCGCCAGCGGCAAAGTCGTGCTGGAAGCAAAATCGTCTTTCAACGGTGAAGTGAAGGCTTCAAAACTGGTGATTGATGAAGGCGCTGTTTTCGATGGCGTCTGCTCGATGAGCGACGACTCCAAAGTGCTGGCGCTGCCGGAAAGCGCCGACGGACGCCCGCGCATGTCGAATGCGAATCGTCCGGGCCGCCCGGAAATGAATATTACGCATCAATAAATACGTGTGGCCATGGCAAAGCCAGACCCCAAAGATTTTCTCCGGGGTATTCAAACGGCCGTTCCGTATCTTGACCTCGGCCTGCGTTTTGCCCTCGCAGTGGCGCTAGGCGCGCTGGGCGGATATTGGCTGGATCTCAAATTGTCGAGTTCGCCCATCGGCTTGCTTATCGGTGTGATTTTTGGCGCCACCGCGGGCTTTATTAATTTGTACCAAAATGTGATGCGTTTAACCAAAGCGGAAGACCGGGCCAGGCGGGAGCAGGGCAAGGGAACGCACAAGTCTTCGGCTTGAATGATTGAATTGGAATACCGTGCTGCTATTCTTGGCCTCGTCGCCTGAGCTGGCTGAAGCTTCAACACCTGAGAGTTTCGGATATGGTCTCGCTATCGGGGCGGGCATGGCCGTCATCGGATTTTTGGCCTTGAAATGGGCGAGCACGAAATCGCAAAAGATTTTCATGGGTGTTTTGTTCGGTGGTTTCGTGTTGCGCGTGATGATTGTCGGCGCGGCGTTGTTTTTCGTTTGGAAGTTTTCGTCGCTCGATCTTACGGTGTTTGCCGCTTCGCTGGTCGGCTCTTATTTGATTTTTCAGATGGCAGAAACATATATTTTGCAAAGACATTTTAAACGCCTCAAATCCATAAAAAATTCATGACGCCGCTGCTGATTAGCTCCATTCTCGCACTGTTCACCCTGGCCGGCGACACGCCGCAAGAACCTTCCACCCCCGAAGCGCCGCACGCGGCCGCGACTCACGCACCGCAGCACGAAGAGGCGCATCACCCTGAAGAGGAAAGCATCGGCCAGTTTATTCTTCATCACATCGGTGACGATAATAAACTGGATTTCCACCCGATCGGCGAAATTCACCTGCCGCGTTTCGAATTGTTCGGCATCGATCTTTCGATCACGAAGCATGTCTTCATGATGATGTTTGTCGCGCTGATTCTGTTTATCGCGCTCTCCGCAGCAGCTCGCCGCAACCGCCCGGGCAGCGTTCCCACCGGTTTTGCCGCCATGATTGACGCGGTTGTCGAGTTCATTTACCGCGAGATTGCCATCCCCAACATGGGCGCGAAGCTTGCCGCGACGTACATGCCCTATCTCTGCACCGCTTTCTTCTTTATTTTAACGTGTAACTTGATCGGCCTCGTGCCGTTTGCCGCCACCGCCACGGGCAATGTGAGCGTGACGGCGGCGCTGGCCTCTCTGACGTTTGTTCTCACCCAGTTTGCCAGCATTCGCGCCCACGGTTTGGGCGGTTATTTGAAGCATCTCACCGGGGGCGTGCATCCGCTCATGTGGATCGTCATGGTGCCGGTCGAGATTCTCGGGTTGTTCACCAAGCCCTTTGCGCTCTGCATCCGACTTTTTGCGAACATGACGGCCGGTCACGTCGTCATCCTGGCATTGATCAATCTCATTTTCATCTTCAGCAAGAACGGCGAGAATTTTTGGGCAGGCCTCAGTATTGCGCCGGTGTCGGTTGCCTTCAGTTTATTCGTCAATCTTTTGGAAATACTTGTCGCCTTTCTGCAAGCGTACATCTTTACGCTGTTGTCGGCGCTGTTTATTGGTTTTGCGGCTGCTCATTCAGAGCACCATGAGGAGGAGGCCCATCCCGCCCAGGCGGGACATCCGCACTGATGCCGAGGCGCTGTGCGGTTCGCGCCAGCGCAGCTTCGCGTCGCGATCTTCGTTTGGGCATCTGAAACTCCCTGCAAAAGCTGTCGCTTGTTTCATCCCGTTGTTTTGCCCGGCAATGGGAACGGGATAAATACGTACCGGAATTCGGCTGTCAAGCAATTGTCAATAATAAACTCGATCAATGGTATTCAACACTGACGGAGGAATTCGCCATGGGTGAATTCGGTATGGCACATTTGGCCGCCGGCATTGGCGCCGGCATTGTAGCAATGAGTGCAGGTTTTGGCATTGGTAAAATAGCAAGCGCCGCCATGGAAGCGATTGGCCGCCAGCCGGAAGCGGCGGCTGACGTGCGCGGTTCGATGATTATCGCCGCCGCCCTTATCGAAGGCGTCGCGCTGTTCGGCGAAGTGATCTGCTTTTTGCTTGCCGGCAAATAATCAGGCTCGGGCATTGGCGCGTGTCTATCCCGCATGGCATAACTGCCGGGCGGTTGCGTTTGTCAGGATGTTGTGATGGACGATTTTATTAACAATCGCCCGGACGGCGAGAGTTGGGGACGGACACGAACCAGCTCACGGGTGTTGGGTTGATCATTGTTCAATTTCCAGATCAAACATGTTAAAGCTAGAACCAGGCCTTATTATTTGGACGATCATTATTTTCAGCATTCTGGTGTTGTTGCTGCGCTGGAAGGCATGGAACCCGATCGTCGCCGCAATTGACGAACGCACACGCCGGATCAAAGATTCGCTCGACCGCGCTGAAGAAGCGCAGAAGAATGCCGAGCGCATGCGGCTGGAGTACGATCAGATGATCGCAAAAGCCCGGCAGGAGGCGCAGGACTTGATCGCCAAAAGCCGGAAATCCGCGGAAACCGCACGCGATGAAATCGTGCAAAAAGCGCAGGCCGAAGCCGAAGCCATGGCGCAGCGCGCCAAACGCGACATCTCGCTGGAGCGTGAAAAAGCGTTGGAGGAAATCAAGCGCACCGCGGGCGAGCTTTCCGTAAATATTGCAGCGAAGATCATCGGCAAATCGCTGAACGCCAAAGATCATCAAGATCTCGTGCGCCAGGCGTTGCAGGAAATTCGTCCGCTCGTGGGCGAGCCGAATTAAACCAGCGGGAAGCTGCGGAGGACTATCTTTACATGAAAGAAGGCATTCTCGCGCAACGTTACGCCAAGGCGCTGTTCGCCCTCGCGCTGGAGCGCAACCAACTCGAACCGTTGCGGCGTGAGTTGTATGAGTTCGTTACCACCGTGGAAGAGAACCGGGAATTGAGCCAATTCCTGCGCTCGCCGGAAAACAGCCGCGCCGAAAAACGCGCTGCCATTGCGCAGGTGTTTCAGTCGCGCTGTTCGCCGGTGATGTATAATTTTCTGCTCTTGCTGGCGGAAAAGGGGCGCGTCGGCGCCTATCGTGAAATTCATCAGGCGTTTCAGAAACTCCACGACAAGCATAGCCGCAAAGTGAAGGCCCTGGCAATTTCGGCGGTGCCGATGGCACAACCGGAGTTGGATGCGCTCAAAAAAGATCTGACGAACGCCCTGCAGATGAATTTCGAGATTGAAAACCGCGTCAATCCTGAAATACTCGGCGGCTTGATTCTCGATCTCGACGGCAAGATTCTCGACGGCTCGGTGCGCCTGCAATTGGAGCGGTTGCGCGCCGCCATGTACAGCAGGCGGAATTAGCATCCTAACGTGAAGTTGACCGCGGCGTTTTGAAGGCTTGACGCTCAATCTTTTCAATGCGCGGCAACAAGTAAACCTGGCTGGCGCCAGCCGGGCTTTGCCAATCAAATATCCTGGAGATGTGATTGCATGGAAATTCGTCCGGATGAAATCACTTCGATTCTAAAAAAACAGATCGAAGGATTTGAACGAAAAATCGATATTGCCGAAGTCGGCGAAGTCATTCAAGTGGGCGACGGCATTGCCCGCATCTACGGCCTGGAAGGCGTGCAGGCGAGCGAGTTGGTCGAATTCAAGAACGGCGTGATGGGTATGGCGCTCAACCTTGAAGAAGACAATGTCGGCGTCGTGCTCTTCGGGCGTGACACGGAAATTCGAGAAGGCGATACGGTGAAGCGCACCGGACGCGTGATGGATGTTCCGGTCGGCCCGGAGCTGCTCGGGCGCGTCGTTGATCCGCTCGGCAATCCGCTGGACGGCAAAGGCCCGGTGAACACGAAACAGCGCGGCCTGCTCGAGCGCAAGGCGCTAGGCGTGGTGCAGCGCCAGCCCGTGAAAGAGCCGTTGCAAACCGGCATCAAAGCCATTGACGCGATGATTCCGATTGGCCGCGGCCAGCGCGAGTTGATCATCGGCGATCGCGGCACCGGCAAAACCGCAGTAGTGATCGACGCGATCATCAACCAAAAGGGCGGCGATGTGAAGTGTATTTATGTAGCTGTCGGTCAGAAGGCCTCCTCGGTGGCGCGCGTCGTCAAGACGCTGGAAGACGCCGGCGCGATGGATTACTCCATCGTGGTGGCGGCCAACGCCAGCGATCCGGCGCCCCTGCAATTCATTGCGCCTTACGCCGGCGCGGCCATGGGCGAGTATTTCCGCGATCACGGCCAGCATTGCTTGGTAGTTTATGACGATCTTTCCAAACACGCCTGGGCCTATCGCCAGGTTTCGTTGCTGCTGCGCCGCCCGCCGGGCCGCGAAGCGTATCCCGGTGATGTGTTTTATTTGCATTCCCGTTTGCTCGAACGCGCCTCCAAGCTCACCGACGACATGAATGCGCTGCGGCAATTCGGCGTGGTCAAGGGCGGCGGCTCGCTCACGGCATTGCCGATCATCGAAACGCAAGCCGGCGACGTGTCCGGCTATATTCCCACAAATGTGATTTCCATCACCGACGGCCAGATTTTTCTCGAGGGCGATTTGTTTTATGCGGGCGTGCGTCCGGCGATCAACGTTGGCATCTCGGTGAGCCGCGTCGGCGGCAATGCGCAAATCAAAGCGATGAAGCAAGTCGCCGGCCGCCTGCGCCTCGATCTTGCGCAATACCGCGAACTGGCCGCGTTTGCCAAATTCGGTTCGGATTTGGATAAATTCACGCAACAGCAACTGGCGCGCGGCGCGCGCATGGTGGAAATTCTGAAGCAGGGCCAATATGAGCCGGCCTCGGTGGAGAAGCAGATTGCGATTATTTTTGTCGGCACCAGCGGCCTGCTCGATGAAGTTCCCGTCGATCAAATCCAGCGGTTCGAAAAAGAATATCTCACGTATATCGAATCCAACCACCCCGACATTTTTGAGACGCTGCGCACGAAGCAGGCCATCGATGATGAGTTGAAGGCCAAATTGACAGGCGCGGCAAAAGATTTCCTGCAAATTTTTGGCGGCAAGGCATAAATGGCGACGTTACGCGACATTAAACGCCGGATTGGCAGCGTCAAGAGCACGCAGCAAATCACCAAAGCCATGAAGCTGGTGGCGGCCGCCAAGTTGCGGCGCGCGCAAGAGCGCATGCTGAAGGCGCGGCCGTATGCGCGCAATCTCGACGAAATTTTGGGCCACGTCAGCGCGAAAGTCGATCCGGGCTTGCACCCGCTGCTCACCGTTCACGAGGAGCCCAAGCACATTGCCTTTGTCGTGATCACCGGCGATCGCGGGCTGGCGGGCGCGT
>SZPB01000295.1 GCA_030263535.1 Cytophagia bacterium CHB2 | reverse complement strand
CACGGACTCGCTGCATGTGCCGGCGGCAGAGAGAATTCAGGCGCAGCTTGCCGCCGTCGGCTTTCATCATTTGAAATTAGAACACGCGGGAAATGAGGACGCGCCCTCGACACGCATACGCTTCACAAAAGATCATGCCGCAATCGATCTCGGCGGCATCGCAAAAGGCTATGCCATTGATCGCGGCTGGCAGACACTGGCACAGCACGGATTTCATGATGTGCTGGTCGAAGCCGGCGGCGATCTGCGTGTGAAATCGTCACCGCTTACGGCCGGGCGGCGCTACATTTGGGTGCGGCATCCGCGTGAGGCTGATCAGTTTTTTGCACGCTTCAAAGTGGACGGCGGTGCGGTGGCAACCAGCGGCGATTACGAACGGTTCTTCGAGCATGACGGACGGCGCTATCATCACATTCTCGATCCGAAGACCGGCTATCCGGCGTGGAACGACAGCGCTGGCACGCAAATGTTGAGCGTGACCGTCGTCGCGCCTACCGCCATGATTGCCGATGCCTTTGCCACAGCCGTGTTTGTGCTGGGGCCGGAACACGGCATCTCACTGGCTGAAAAAGCCGAGCGTCTTGAGGCCCTGGTAATTTTCAAACAAAACGGCAAGCTGCGCTGGCGCGCAACTGAAAATTTCAAGAAGAAACTGGAAGTTTTGGCAAACAACTAGCACGACAGCCTGGGAGTGACATCAGCATGAGTCGAGTTCTCATCACCGGCGGCGCGGGTTTTCTGGGTTCTCATCTTTGTGAATACTTCTTAAAAAAAGGCCACGAAGTGATTGCCATGGACAACCTGCTCACCGGCTCCACGGCGAATATCGAACATTTGCAAAGCGAGCGCTTCAAATTCATCAAGCATGATGTTACCGAATACATCTATCTGGCCGGTGAGATCGATTATGTATTGCACTTTGCTTCGCCCGCGAGTCCGATGGATTATTTGCAATTGCCGATTCAAACGCTGAAAGTCGGCGCGCTCGGCACGCACAAGGCTCTGGGCCTCGCGAAAGACATGCGCGCGACGTTTTTGCTGGCCTCGACTTCGGAAGTCTACGGCGACCCGCTCGAACATCCGCAACGCGAAGATTACTGGGGCCACGTCAATCCCGTTGGCCCGCGCGGCGTTTATGACGAGGCCAAGCGCTTTGCCGAGGCGTTGACCATGGCGTATCATCGCACGCACGGCGTTGACACCAAAATCGTGCGCATCTTCAACACCTACGGCCCGCGCATGCGCCCGAATGACGGCCGCGCCATTCCCGCATTTGTGCCGCAGGCGCTGCGCAACGAGCCGATTACCGTATTCGGCGATGGCTCGCAAACGCGCAGCTTTTGCTATGTCGATGATCTTATTGAAGGCATTTATCGCCTGTTGATGTCGGATTATCACGAGCCGGTCAACATCGGCAATCCGCACGAAATGACCATTCGCGCGCTGGCGGAGGCGATTATTCGATTGACCGGCAGCATGAGCAAAATCGTGGAAAAGCCGCTGCCGGAGGATGATCCCAAAACGCGGCAGCCGGACATCACGCGCGCCCGCGAGTTGCTCGGCTGGCAGCCACAGGTGGAATTTGAAGACGGTTTAACGCGCACGATTGCATGGTTTCGCAAACAAAAAGGCATAGCATGAATTCCCGGGTGACGCATGCTCGGCGACGGCTTGGCCGTCGCCTCAGGTATTTTGGGGAGAAGGCCGTCACGGCTTGGCCGGGGCTCACTCCGGAACTTGCGTGTTGCGGCAATGCGAAATCGGCATAAAGCCGTGAAAGACCCCGGCAAAATTTTGATTTTGCGCTTGAGTTCGATTGGCGATATCGTGCTGACTTCGCCGTTGATGCGCGTCTTGCGCCGGCGCTTCCCGCGCGCCGCCATCGATTTCGTGGTGAAGGCTGATTTTGCGCCGTTGCTGGAACATAACCCGAACATCGACACCGTGCATGTGATCGAACCGGCAGCGGGACTGACTGGGTTGTGGCATTTGGGCCAAACCCTGCGCAACGCGCGCTATGACATTGCCATCGATCTACACAAGAATTTTCGGTCGCGCTTTTTGGTTCATGCCTGCCGGGCCCGGCGTGTATTGCGCTATCAAAAACATGTATGGCGGCGCGGGCTTTACGTCAAGCTCAAGCTGAACACGATGCGGCAGGCCATGCCGATCTATCAACGCTATCTGGCCGCGGCCGCGGAATTGAATGTGGCCGATGATGGCGCCGGCACGGAGTTGTTTTGGGCGCAGGAACATGAACAAGAAGCCGAACGCGCCGCGCAGCAGCATGGAATTTCTCGTGGGCAAGCGCTGCTCGCCGTGGCGCCCGGCGCAGGTTATTTCACCAAACGCTGGCCGGCGGAATATTTTGCAGAGTTGGCGGTACAACTTGCGAAACACTATTCTGATTTTGCCCTCGTGATTTTGGGCGGGCCGCAAGATGCTGAGGCCGGTCGCGCCATCACCAACGCCGTTGCCGGCGGCAAGGTGATCGATCTCACCGGCTGTTGTTCCTTGCTGGCCTCAGCGGTGTTCATCAAGCGCAGCCGCTTGTTGGTGGCGAACGATTCCGGTTTGATGCACATTGCCGAGGCGGTTAAAACGCCGGTGCTCATGCTGGCAGGCTCGACGACGCGCGAGCTGGGATTTTTTCCGCAGCGCGCCCACTCGCGCGTGCTGGAAAACCAAACGCTGGCCTGCCGTCCGTGCAGTCATCTTGGTTATGACGCGTGCCCGGCCGGCCATTTTCGCTGCATGCGCGAGCTGACACCGGCGCTGGTTCTGGCGGAGTTGCAACACATGCTGCGGCTGGCGCGCAGCGCAGAAGAGTTGCATGATTGCTAAGGAGGTTCACTATCCCTGAAAAAGTCAAATCGCCCGGCGCGCACGAACGCGAAAACGGGCGCAGCACGCGCGACGTCCTGGCGTCGCATGAGCTTGCCGTGCAAGCAGCGCAGTGCGCGCTGGAAAAGAAAGGCGGAGAGATCAAGCTCTTCGATTTGCGCAAGCTCACCAGCATTACCGACTTTTTTTTGATCTGCACCGGCAACACCGATACCCACGTGCAGGCGATTGCCGATCACATCGTCGAACAACTGGCCCTGCGGCAGGTCAAACCCTGGCATATTGAAGGCCGCGAGAATCTGCGCTGGGTTTTGATCGATTATATCGACGTCGTCGTGCATGTTTTTCAACCCGAGGTGCGCGAGTTTTACGGCCTTGAACGCCTGTGGGGCGACGCCGACGTCGAAGAGTTTCGAGATGAATAAAAGCCTGTCAAGACAACAAGCAACCAGTGATCTTATATGATAATCGACGCAGAAAAATATCTTCAAGAAATCATCGCACGCGCCCTGCAAACCCTTGGCTGGCCTGCCGGCGCCGGCGAACCGCGCGATCACGCCGAAGCCATCGTCATCAACCGCCCCCGGCAAGAAGGCTTTGGCGATTTTGCCACACCGATCGCGATGAATTTGGCCAAGGCGCTGAAAAAATCGCCCAAAATCCTGGCGCAAGAATTGACCGCGGCGTTGCAATATGATGACGCGGTGATCGACACGATCACCATCGACGGCCCGGGATTCATCAATTTTCGCCTGACCCCGCGATATTGGCAAAACACGCTCGCCGAAATTTTGAAAAAACGCGACACCTTCGGCACAAGCAATTGGGCGCACAATCAAAAAATTAACATCGAATTCGTGAGCGCCAACCCTACCGGGCCGCTGAACGTCGTGAATGCGCGCGCCGCCTCCATCGGCGACGTGCTGGCGAATTTATTGCAAGCTGCCGGCGCGCAAGTCACGCGCGAGTATTACATCAATGACGCCGGCCAGCGCGTGAAAGCGCTGGGCTATTCGATCAGCTCACGCTATATGGATTTGTTCCGGATCGCAGAGCCGTTTCCGGAAGACGGCTATCACGGCGAGTATGTCAAAGATCTTGCCGTGGCGTTGTATAAAGAATTCGGCGATCGCTTTGTGTCTATGTCACTAGACGAACGCAGCCGCGAATTTACCCGCATCGGACTCGAACGTATGATTGCCGCGCAGCGCCAAACGTTGGCCGAGTTTCGCGTGCAATATGATGTCTGGTTCAGCGAACAAAGTTTGCTGGACAGCCGGCGGGAAGACGACGTCCTGCAATTGCTGCAAGAAAAAGGCGGCAGCTACGAAAAAGACGGCGCCGTGTGGTTTCGTTCGGCGCGCTTCGGCGATGAGCAGGATCGCGTGCTGGTCAAAAAAGACGGCGAACCGACTTACTTTCTGGGCGACATCGCCTATCATATGGATAAGTTCCGGCGCGGTTTTACGCAGCTTTATGATTTGTGGGGGCCGGATCATCACGGCCATGTGGCGCGCATGAAAGCCGCCATGACGGCGCTCGGTTATCCCTCGGGCAGCCTCGAAGTCTTGATCATTCAACAAGTGAATCTGCTGAGCGGCGGTGAAACGGTCAAAATGTCGAAACGCCGGGGGAAAATCATCGAGATGCGCGAGTTGCTCGAAGAAGTCGGCGTCGATGCCGCGCGCTATTTCTTTTTGATGCGCACGCTTGACACGCCCATGGATTTCGATCTCGATCTCGCCAAGAAACAAACGGACGAGAATCCCGTGTACTACGTGCAATATGCGCATGCACGCGTGTGCAATATTCTTCATTACGCCGCTGAGCAGGCACACGTGAGCGGAGCTGGCGCTGATTTAAGCCTGTTGAGAAAAGCGGAAGAAATCGGGGTCATGAAAAAGCTGGCGGAATTTCCGGAAGTGGTGTCGAAAGCGGCAAAGTTTTTGGAACCGCATCGCGTCACAAACTTCTTGCAGGAAACCGCTTCGGCGTTTCATCATTTTTATCAGAAACATCGCGTGGTTGGAAACGACGCCGCACTGACGCAAGCCCGCCTGCAATTGGTCGAAGGTGTGCGTACAGTACTGGCAAATGCGCTGCGCCTGTTGAACGTGAGTGCGCCCGAGCGCATGTAGTGTTTAAAAAATCGACAATCTTTTTGCCGCGATTTCCCACCCCCCAGGCCTGGCGGGTGGGATTTTGTTGTTCAGGGATTGAATTGTGATCGCATTTCGAAAGGGTATTGAGCATGAGTCTTCTGGTCGTGGGATCGCTTGGGCTGGATACGGTGGAGACGCCATTCGGCAAAGCCACGGATGTCATCGGCGGCACGGCAATTTATTGCGGCGTGGCGGCGAGTTATTTTACCGGTGTGCGCATGGTCGGCGTGGTCGGCGAAGATTTTCCGCAAGCCGAAATTGCATTCTTCCGGCAACGCGGCATTGACCTTGACGGCCTGGAAATCAAACCCGGCAAAAGCTTCAGTTGGGGCGGCCGCTATCATCTCGATCTGAACATGCGAGATACCTTGTTCACGCACTTGAACGTATTCGAGTCGTTTCAGCCGGCGTTGCCGCCCAAATATCGCGATACCCCGTTCGTCTTTCTCGGCAACATTGGGCCGGAACTTCAGCTCGAAGTGTTGAATCAAATGGCGACGACTCCCAAGCTGGTTTCGCTTGACACCATGAACTATTGGATCGAACGCACGCCGCAACAACTCGGGGAAGTGTTAAAACGCGTCGACGTGCTGCTGGTCAATGATTCGGAGGCGCGCCAGCTTGCCTCGGAAGCGAATCTCGTCAAAGCCGCGCGCCAGATTCACAACATGGGGCCGAAGATCATCATCATCAAAAAAGGCGAACACGGCGCGCTCATGATTTCCGGCGGAAAATATTTTTGGGCGCCGGCGTTTCCGCTCGAAAATGTGTTTGATCCGACGGGCGCGGGCGATACCTTTGCCGGCGGGTTTATGGGATATTTGGCGCACGCCGGAAAAATCAGCGATGAAACGCTGCGGCAGGCCGTCATTTACGGCAGCACGTTCGCCAGTTTTGTGGTGGAAGATTTCAGCCTGGGGCGCATTCGCCATCTTGAGCAATCGGAAATCAGCTCGCGCTTCACAGACTTTCACACCATGACGCGCTTTACCAAGCCGTGGGAATGAGTTGTGCCTGCGGCAATTTGTGAGAATAAAAAAATCCCGCCGAGAAAGTGTTTCATTTTCTCGGCGGGATTTTTATTTGCGCTCAGGCTTCTTGAACAAGAGCGGCGCGGCAACGGCTCGCCAGCGACTTAATTTTCTGCGGCGGCGCTCACTTCGAAATTTGCCGACAGCACACTCGTGCCCCATTTTGCGGTCAACGTGCCTTCGGTTTCACTGTTCGCCGCAAGTTCAACCGTGAACGTCTCTACAGATTCCGGAGTCGTCGACATGGTCAGAGGAACCGCTGCCAGGTCATCGGCTGCCGGATACTCATGTCCCCAGATGCCGGTTTTCTTGTTGAAAATGAGCTCCCAGTTGTCGCCCGCCACTTTTTTCATCCACAACGAATAGCTGCCGGCAGGAATCACGGTTTCGCCAAAGTGCAGATTGGCATCCGTTTTGATTTCGGTGGCTTCGTTCATACCCATGCGCCACACCATGCCGTCAGTGGCCTGCGCCAGCATGTCGCGGCCTTGCAATTGCGGCCGCCCGTAATCGATGCTCACCGCCATCGCGCCAAAAGTGGCGCTTGCCGTGCCGCGATTGCTTTCTTCCGCAGGCGCTTCTGCCGCCGGTTGCTCTGCCGCAGGCTCGGCTTGCGGCTGTTCACTTTTGCTGCACATGATCAAGGTCAGCATGGCCATGCTCAACAACCCCGCTCGCATCAGTCGAAAAAACAGCTTCATTGAAAAAATCTCCTCAGATTTGAAGGTGAAAATGATACGTTGGTTGTTTTTTTTTACTTGGAATTTTCACCGGGTTCCACCGGCGGCTTAAAACCGAAATCCTTGGGTTTCTGGTCGCCAAAGACTTTGATCTCGTCAAACGAGGCTTCATACTTGTCGATGTTTTCCTGCAACGCGCGCACGAATGATTTGGCGTGTTGCGGCGTCATGATGACGCGCGCCTGCACCCGCGCCTTCGGCGCGCCGGGAAAGAGCCGCACGAAATCGATCACAAACTCTGCGGGCGTGTGATTGATGATGGCGAGATTGGAGTAGATGCCTTCCGCCTCTTTTTCGCCCAGCTCGATGTTGATTTGTTGTTGCGGTTGAATATTATTACTCATGCACGAGGCTCCAATAAAAATTTGTTGAACGATACCGATTTTGGCGTTGAGAGTCAAACAAATTATAAAGAAGTCCGCACCCTGGTGAACGAATTTCAGGGGGGAAGGATTTAAATCAGTGGTTTGGGATGGCCGGGATGATTTTGGCAAAAAGGCGGCGAGCGCCATTTATATTTATCGCCTGCTGGTGGAAGCGACCCCCGCACATCAGGAAGGATAAGTGCTTTCGAGGAAAATGATGCTGGTGGAATAGCTGAAAACATCAGGGAAGAAAATAATTCCGAAAATTAATAGAACTTCACCCAATTGTCCCGGCCTAAGCAGATACCCCGATTTGCGGACAAGCTGGAAATCGCAGCTCTTCGAGCAGCCTTAAACTCCACCCACAAAAGTTGCCTGCGATTGAAATCGCAGGCTAAGATATGTAAACCGTCTGAAGACGGCTTTCAGCCAACGGGTAAGAGTCACATTCATGCGACTTTCACATATTAGCCTGTGGATTCATTCACCGGCGAGTATAGGCCAGAATACAATGCAAAATTCAGGTAGTAACGTTTAACAAGCTGTCTTAAAGACTCCGGCGGGAGTGACAGGTTTAATTTTCACCATACAACCCGCGCCAATTCGAAGAAATCTACATGCCGCATCTTTGGAGTTGAAGATCATCTAGACACGACACTTGTTATAAATTTTCCACGCCTAACGGAGTTGCATACCGGCGCGCTATTGGTTTCCGAATGAACGGCCGCAGTGTAGAACTCAAGTCCCAACCTACCTCTTGCCGCCCGTCTCCAAAGGCGACTTTGTTTTCAGCAGCGATTGAAATTTCTCCCGCACTTTTTCAACCTTGGGCATGGCCACCATGCGCACGTAGGCTTGACTGGGATTGTAGCACACGTAGTTCTGGTGGTAGCTTTCCGCCGGATAGAAACCGGTGAGCGGCTCCAACGTGGTCACGATCGGCTTTGAAAAAGCTTTGGCATCCGTGAGATCCTGAATAAAGGCCGCGGCCAGTTCTTTCTCTTGCTCATTGGCGTAGAAAATTGCCGAACGGTACTGCGGCCCCACATCGTTACCCTGACGATTTTTGGTAGTGGGGTCGTGGGTCGCGAAGAAAACTTTGAGAAGCTGTTCGTAGGAGAGCTTGT
>SZPB01000294.1 GCA_030263535.1 Cytophagia bacterium CHB2 | reverse complement strand
CTGCTATCCTGTGCCGCCAATCTGGGATTGATGCGTTCGAGAGAAAAACCTGTATCGCCGCCCCAGCGGTTGCGAAAACTCACGCTGTCTTGTAAGCCTTTATTAAAATCCCATAGTCGAATGCGATCCGCTTCGTTATTCAGCGTTAACCAGTTTCCGATAACGACGCGCAGAGCGACAGGCGTAAGCAGCGGCAAGCTGCCTTTCGGCGAAATAACGGCAAACGCCCCGGGCGCCAGCAAAAAACTGCTGTCCGGAAAAATCACGGCCACTTCGGACTCGGCATCTTGCCAGCGCCAACGGGCGAGATTAGCCGTGGCGTTGCTGCAATTGAACAACTCAAACCATTCAACCTCGCTGCTGCGCGGGGCATAATAGATTTCATTGATTGCCACCGTGTGCGCCGGATAGCCCACCCACAATTCTGCTGTGAGATGATTATTTGTCAAAACAAGATCCTGCGGTGCACGAACGTCGGCAATGACAACGTTCTTGCCGGAGGGCGGTTGCGGCCAGACCAGTTTTACCGTGGCAAAATCTTCGGGCGCCAGTGCTTGCGCGGCGGCAAAAGCGCCCAATTCTACCATCACTGTCGAATCCTGCGCGCCGATCGGATCATAGAAAAAATGCACGGTATAATTCGATAATGCCTTCCGGCCGCGATTCAGAATCATCGCTTCCAATTCCACGTTTTCGCCGTAATGCGGCTGGGCTGGTGTAAACCGCAATTGCTCGAGTTGCAAATCATGCTCGCGCGGGCTGACGCTGTTGAATTCCGCCGGCGTCGCGCCTTGCCCCGCGGCGCTCGGCAGCCAGTTGCGGCGGTTGTTGTCGCGTTCGTGCCAAATTTTTTCGATTGACTTGCCGGGCGCGCCCCAGTCGCCTTCATAGAAAACGGAATCAATCACGGCGTCACTGAAATCGCGCAAGAGAATCAAGTCGCCGGAATTGTTCAAGGAGGGAAAGCGATTGGTGAGAATGACGGCATCCTCAGGTAGATTGAAGAGAGTTGCCATGTCTGCCGAGGCTGTGAGCACGCGCAAGCTGCGCGGCGGAATAAAAATATTTTTCTCTATGGCGCCGCGGCTGCCGGCTTCATCTTCGATCATCCAATTCAACAACGGCACGCTGAAGGATTGCGGATTGTAGATTTCAAGCCATTCCGGCTGGCCGCTGGCAGGTGTGAACATTATTTCGTTGATCAACAACGTCGAGCGAGGCCAGCCTATCGCCACCGGAATCGCTAGCGTGTCGTTGCGCGCATTGGCATCCTCGTCCAGCATGAGTTGGGCGCGCAGTGTATATTTTCCCACGCGCAAGGCGGGTGTTATGAGGGTGACGTCCATGCTGTCATCCTGCGCCAGCGTTCGCGAGGAGAGAAAGTTACCCAGAAAAATCGTTGCAGGAAATTCGGGGCTTGTCGCCATGAGATTGAAATCGACCTGAAAGGCTGCAACCGGCGCGACCCCGAGATTGCGCACGAGCACGCGAATCGTTGCCGTCATGCCTTCACGCAACGCGCCCGGCTCGATTTGCAAACTGCCCTCGGCGAGACCGGCATCGATCAAACTCGGCGCAACGGAATTTCGCGCGCCGGGCGTGCCATCAACCCGCAACGCATCTGTCCAATTTTGAGGAGAATCATCTTCATTCAAATTGATCTTCTCGTCGGAGATGCCGTCGGGATTGCCGAGGGAATAAAAATACTTCGCCACCGTGTCGCCCGCAGCATTGATCAAGATCACGGTTTCTGCGGCGCTGTTTGAGAATCCGCCGCTGCCGAAGGCATTGTCGCTAATCGTGAGGATAAGGGCTTCCGGAGGAATGAGGGCATCGTATTGCGTTGAGGACGTGAAATAACTCGGATCGAGAATCACGGCGAATTGTTGCGGCGCGAGTTTCAAGCCGGATTGCCACGCGATAATGTCTTCTGAGGCGCTTTGATCGCCAATGCGCCAGCCCGCCAGCGAGATCGAATCGGCCGAACTGGCATTGAACAACTCGACGAATTCATTGGAGTTTTCGTTACCGCGAGGATTGAACATCACTTCGGAGAGAATGATTTGTGCCCGTGCTTCACTCAACAAGAGAAAAGAAAACAACAGCGCCGCACGTTTCATCGGAGCCCCCTGAGCTGTGTTACTGATGTTCGCTAACTCGCTCGAGAAATATTTATGGAGAAGTTTCAAGAAATTTCAGAAGTTTACCGTCATATGAACGGGCGAGAGTGTGATGAATATGCCTTTTTTGTGATTTTTGTGCAAGTAGAATTTGTCTTATTTGCTCAGACGATTACACCGGATTGCGGCGTCCTATCTGCCGAGTCCCTGAAACGGCAACGCGATTATGTGCAATCGCTTCATCCCCAGGAATTTCTCCTTGCACTTCAAGCCATGATACCGTAAGTTTTCGCATGAAATCAAAGCCACCGCTGAGCCCATTCTACGATTCGCAAACGATCATTCCGGATTGCCGGTTGTTCACCGGCTACAAGCCGTGTGTGCCATTCAAGCTCTGTGAAGGCTGTCAAGATCGCATTCCGATGGCCACACGCGTGCTGATCGTGAATCTCGATGCGCTCGGCACGGTGCTGGCCACCACCGCGCAGTTGCCGGCGCTCAAACGAACCTATCCCGATAGTCACATCACCTGGATCACACGCAAGAATGCCTTGCCGCTGCTGCAAAACAATCCGTTCATCGATCATCTGGTGGAATGGAACGACGAAAATCGCATAGCGATTCTACAGCAGAGATTCGAGGTGGCGCTCAATGCCGATAAAAGCCGGCCGGCGGCAGCATTCATGAATATTGTCAATGCCGCCAGCAAGCGTGGCTTCGGCTTGAATGAGAACGGCGCAATTGTGCCATTGAACCCAGGCGCGGAATACGGCTATCGCCTCGGCGTCGATGATCACTTCAAATTTCGTGTGAACCAACGCACCGGGAATGATATTCTTGCCGAGGCGTGGGAAATTGACTATCGCCGCGACGAATATGTTTTGCAATTAACTCCGGAAGAGCTGGCCGCTTGCGAACGTTGGCGGCGCGAGTTGGGTTTGCGCGAAGCCGAAACTGTCATCGGTTTCAATACCGGTTGCTCGACGCTCTTTTCTCTCAAAAAACTCGAAATCGAAACGCAAGCCGCGGCCATTCGACAAATAGCTGTGGCCATGCCCGAGGTCAAAATCATCCTGCTCGGCGGCCGCGAAGACACTGAGCGCAATCAACGCCTGGCAGAGTTGTGCGAGGGCGCGGCGATTCCCACGCCGACGACATTGGGTTTGCGTGAGGGAATTGTTCTGGAGAATCTCGCAGACATTGTTGTCAGCGGCGACAGCCTGGGCATGCACATTGCCATTGGTTTGAAAAAATACGTCGTGGCCTGGTTCGGCCTTTCGTGCGCCGCGGAAATCGAGCTTTACGATCGCGGCGTCAAAATCATTCGCGATTTGCCGTGCGCGCCGTGCTGGAAAAAAGTATGCGACATGCCGCACGGCCCGATTTGCGTGACGGAATTCCGGCCGGAGTGGCTGGTGGAGGCTGTGTATACGACGCATAATAGCTCTCGTTTGCGAGAGGCGGTTTTAGAAAAAGCGAGTTGAATTGATACAAAACCTTTTGTGGGGATGGCATGATCATTCGGAATGTCATTATCTCGGAACGGATTCAAGAAAAACTTTGGAGCAAGCACCATGTCGATGACTTCGAAGTAGGGCAAGTATTCAGCAATTACCCTTATTTTGAATTTCGTGAAAGAGGCAAGGTGATCAGCGACGAGGATATGTATTCGGCATGGGGACGAACAAACTCCGGCCGGTACTTGATTGTGTTTTTTATTTACAAGCTCAACCAAGATGCTTTGATAATGAGCGCCAGGGACATGAACAAAAATGAGCGTAAGCATTATGCGAAAGCCAGACACTAAAAGCAGAACCAAGCGCGGTACAAACCATAAGAATCGTGATCCTGTGCCTGAACGTTTTGAAAGCCCGGAGGCTGAAGCTGATTTTTGGACAGAACACGATTTGACTCAGTATCGCGATTATTTTAGCGAGGTCAAAGATGTGATAGTTGATCTTCGCAATCAACCTCTCCGCCTGGAAAGCGAGCTTGCCGAAAAAATCGGCAGAGTTGCGCGCCGGCGCGGGATTTCTGCGGAGACGCTTGTGCACCTTTGGCTGCAACAGAAATTGTCGGAAGCCTTGAAGCGTGATCAGCGCCGCTCTAAACGCGTTTCACGAAAATTGGCCGGTGCAAAATGAGTGCGGTTAGCGTTGAAACTCCGCAAAAATTAGATCGCCAAGCGGCCGTTCAAAATGAGAGCACGGCGCGCCTGTCGGCCATCGTGATCACCAAAAACGAGGGCGAGAACATTCATGAATGCCTCGCTTCCCTGCATTGGGTGCAGGAGATTGTGGTGGTCGATGCCGAAAGCCAGGACAACACCGTCGCGCTGGCCAGGGAATTCACCGACAAAGTTTTCGTGCGGCCCTGGGAGGGTTATGCGGCCGCGAAACGATTCGCGCTGGCGCAATGCACCGGCGATTGGGTGTTGTGGATCGACGCCGACGAGCGCGTCACGCCCGAGCTGCGTCAGGAAATTTGTGATTTACTCTCAAATGCCCCGGCCTGCGCCGGCTATGAACTTGCCCGTCTGGCCAATTTTCTCGGGCGTTGGATCATGCACGGCGGTTGGTATCCCGGTTATGTGCTGCGCCTCTTCCGGCGGGAGAATGCAAATTTCAACAATCTCAAAGTTCACGAGGGGGTTGAACTCAAAGGCAAAATCGGTCGCCTGCAAAACCATCTTTTGCATTACACTGATCGCGACATTCGCCGCTATTTTGAAAAATTCAATCGTTATACCTCGCTTGCTGCCGAAGAACTGCATCGCAAAGGCAAGCGCTGGCAGTGGTGGGATTTGCTGTTTCGCCCGTTCTGGATGTTTTTGCGCATGTATGTTTTCAAAACCGGCTTTCTCGACGGCATGCCGGGATTCATACTCGCCTGCTTTTCAGCGGCATACGTATTTACGAAGTACGCGAAATTGTGGGAGATTGAAAAAACGCAAAAGAATTCTCATTCGCCATCGCTTGCGGAATAAGGAGAAATAATATGGCCCACATCCGTGTAATTCACGATCCCGTAGGAGAAACCTTGACAGTCTACTGGGAAGAACCGCGAACTGATCAGGTTTGTGAGGAGACCGGCGAGGGCGTCATTCTGATTAAAGACCGTTCCACTCAAAACGTGATCGGTTTTGAAAAGCTGTACTATCGCCCGGTTGAGCGGGCGCGCGCGATCACCCTGGAAACAGCCGAAGTCGCATAATGACACCATCCAACCTCCTCTCACAATTTTTCTCTGGCTCGCGCCGCGCTCTGGCCAAGATCATCACAGCCGTTGAAAATGAAAGCCCGGAGGCGCCGGCGTTGCTCGACGCGATTTATGCCAAAGTCGGCAGAGCCTATCGTCTCGGCATCACCGGCCCGCCGGGCGCGGGCAAATCCACCACGGTGGACGAGTTGACCAAACTTTTGCGCCAGCAGAACTATACCGTTGGCATTGTGGCGGTCGATCCTTCCAGTCCGTTCACCGGCGGCGCATTGTTGGGCGATCGCGTGCGCATGAACGATCTTGCCACCGATGCCGGCGTATTCATTCGCAGCATGGCGACGCGCGGTTCGCTCGGCGGCCTGTCGCAAAAAGCACAGGAAGCAGGAGATGTGCTCGATGCGTTCGGCAAGGATTTCATCATTTATGAAACCGTTGGCGTCGGCCAATCTGAGCTAGACATTGTTGAAACCGCGGATACGGTGATCGTGATTCTCGTACCCGAAAGCGGTGACGCGGTGCAGGCCATGAAAGCGGGATTGATGGAGATTGCGGATATTTTCGTCATGAACAAATCCGATCGTGAAGGCGCCGGCCGCGCTTTGCGCGAGTTGGAAGCCATCTTGCATTTGCGTCCGGCAGCGGAATGGAACCCGCCGGTGATTGCCGCCGCCGCCTCTCAAGCCAAGGGCATCGACGAAATTTGGCGAACCATCTCAAGGCATCGGGCTTTTATTGAGCAGCACGGCCATCTCAAAACCAAGCGCCGCCATCGCCTCGAAACCATGATCCGCGAGCTGGTCAACAGAAGGCTGAAGCATGAATTCTGGGATGACAGAACCGTGCGCTTGCTGCATGAGCACTTGAATAGCTCGCATGCGAATACCCTCTCGCCCTATGCCGTTATGGAAGATTTGGTGCGGAATTTTTTGAACAAGTAAGTCGATCGGGCTTAGATTATTGCGCATGCACGGCAAATAAATCGATTTGTGAGGTTGAAAAGCAGCTTGTCATTTATGCGTGAAATCGCCACAGATTTTGAATATCAAAAAATGATGAACAATTTTTGAGAGTCAAAATCAGGGAAACGTTTGATCTCCATACTGATCTTTCGTGCCGGTTCTTGTTGCCTATCTTTAGTCAAATCAATTCGAAATAATGGACAGAATATTCCCACTTCGATTGACGAAGACACAGAAACCTTCCCTGCACCTACTGATTCATTTCCTGAAGGCATGGCATAACCATTGCCGGATTCATGGGGAATGAATAGTGTTTAAGTTAAGCTGTTGAGTGTAGCGGAAGGCAGCACAGCAGGCCGGCATCTATGAACAAATCAACTTCAGTCCATAGAGGCTGTCTTCCGCTTATGTCATGTCGATGAAACCGGAGAAGAAAAAGAGATGCGTAATATCATAACTGCTGTCGCGTTTGTTGCCGCCGCCTGTTGGCAGCCGGTGCGCGCGCAGCCGTCCAATGCCGTGCGCGTCGAAATCTGGCCAACGCAAAAGCTCGAACAACCTTTCGCGGACGATGTTGCGGTTGACATGTCTGTGCGGGTCAGCAGCCGCGGCTACGTCACATTGTATCAAATCAATCCCTGGGGCGGGATGGAAATTCTCTATCCGAAATCGCATCATTGTTGGCGTGTGCTGGAGCCGAATCGCGCGTATCGTCTCACGGAATTGGCGGAGGATATTCGTTTGGATTATCGAGGTGCCGAGGGCTCAGCTTATGTTGGCGGAGTGCTCACCGAGCACGCGATGCATATTGCGCCCTGGCTGCAGCAATCGTTTGCCGCGCACGGTTTGCCTTCTGGCCGCAATGTCTCCGGATCAGACGCGCTTGATATCCCCGGAATCATTACGGAGGTTGAAAAAGATATTCAGTTTCGTCTCGGCGCAAATGCCAGACCCGCATTCGCTGTTGCACCGCTTCACATTCAATCGCAGCAAGCGCTGGCGCGCGAACAACGCAGGGATTCTCCCGGCCTTGCGCCGGTATCTCCGAAGGATAGCCTGATCCCGTCCTCGTCTGCGCCATCAACGCTGAGCTTGCAACGCAATCCTTCTGCCGCGCCCAACGCATTTAGCAAACAGGGCAAACCCGAAAGCCGCGGGCGCGACAAGGATCGAGACTCTCTCACCACCCCGTTCAAGGGGTTGCGCAAGCCGCCGGCGAATGCGCCGGAAAAGCCGAAATTCACGCCTCGAAAAAAAACATCATCCGAAAAACAATCGCCCAAGAAGACGCGCGAGCGTAATTGACGTTTGGCCCTTCATAAAAAAATCCCGCAGGCGGAATTCTCAAGAAGATTTCTCCTGCGGGAATTTTTTATTCTCCCCAAGACGACTCACCCTCATGACTCGCCGTTATTCCGCAAGCCAAGGTTTTTGAGTTTGGTGAAAACGTGACTGCGATCCATTTGCGCAAACTCCGCGGTTTTGCTCACATTGTGATTAAACCGTTTGAGCACTTGCAGGAAGTATGCTTTGTCGAACTGCTCTTTTGCGTCTTTATAGGGCAGATCCGCATACTCTGTTTGCATTTCAGGAATGGGCTGCGCCAGGCGCAAACGAATGACTTCGGGTTGTATGACTTCACTCTCTTCCAACAAGATTGCGCTGGCAACGATGTTTTCCAGCTCACGCACATTGCCGGGGAAATGATAATTCTCCAACAGCTTGAGCGCAGCCGGAGAAATATCTTTGGCGGCTTTCGTGCGGCTGCGGCCGCAGGTTTTAAGGAAATGCCTGACCAGCAAGGGAATATCGCCATGGCGTTCGCGCAACGGCGGCACTTCAATGGGAAACCGGTTCAAGCGATGATACAATTCCTCGCGGAATTTGCCTTGCGTCACCGCCTCCGCCAACTTCAAGTTGGTCGCCGCGATGATACGCACATCCACCTCGAGTTGCTCGACGCCGCCGAGACGTTCGAACGTGCGTTCCTGCAAAAAACGAAAAAATTTAATCTGCAGAGGCAGCGGCAACTCGCCGAT
>SZPB01000293.1 GCA_030263535.1 Cytophagia bacterium CHB2 | reverse complement strand
TTCAGCTTCATGCGCTTCTCTCCCATCGTCTCTGATTACCGGATCTCAAAGGCGCCGCCGGTACGGCGCATCGGTTTTTTAAGATAATTCGCGCCCAGCTCGTTCAATTCCAGGCCCAGCTTGGCGAGCAAACCTGAGGGGGTGTTTTCCGGCTCGCACAATAAATACGGGATTACTTCATATTTGCCGGCTGGCATGGCCGGCAATTGATTGATCGAGATCGCCAATTCGCGGTGAAGAGAATCATAAGAGCAAGGCACAATGCGTTCGTTGGCTCTGCCCTCGGGATCCAGCCGCACGATAAAAAAATCACCGGAGGCGAGATGGCGAAAGATGGCTGCGCCCAGCCCGGCGGTATCCGGCATATTGTAGGGAACTTCGGGCATGAGAGGGTTGTAGACAATCGCGCAGCCTTCATCCGCCACCACGCTTGCACGAATCAGCAGAAAAGAGGTATCCGCCGGCAACGAGGCGGGGATGACTTGCGTCACGATATTCACGGCGCGGCGCATCACGATTGACTCGCGCACCTGGCTCTGCTTGTCGAGGTCGCCCTCCAGCGGCATGAATTCGCCTTCGGAAATTTTGACGCGCGCGGTGGCAAGCTGAAAATTGGCGATATAAAAATAGATGAGTCCTTCTTCCACAATTCCCTGCCGGCTTTGCGTGGCCGGCAATACCAGTGAAAACTTGCCCTCGGCGTCGGTGTAGGTGCTGAGATTGTAGATATCCAGCCAGACAAAAACGCCGGCAGCCGCGGCGCCGCCGGGATAAACAACTTGCCCGCTGGTTTGCCGCTTGTCGCGAATTTCGTCCTTGCTGCCGAAAGGATTCTCCAGGCAATTGAAATTCAGCGCCGCGCCGAGTGCGAGAAAAAACGTCATCAAACGAAAATGTTTCTTGTGCATCGCCTCCCTCCTGCGTTGGTTTGCTGCCCGGTTGATGATGTGGTTAAGCCGCCCGGCCAGTTAACATGAAGCGTGTACACCTCAAATAACCGCCGAAGCTTCATTACAAACTGCCCCGGCGGTGAAGGCCTCAACGCTTCAGTTTGAGCAGCTTGCGCCGCAAAACAAAATCTCCGCTACGCACGGTGATGAAGTAAATGCCATCGCGCACAATTGCGCCGGTTTCATCCTGGCCATGCCAGGTGAATTCAAAATCCGCGCTGTTTGAGGACAGGAAACGCCGCAACACCCGTGCGCCGCGCAAATCAAATACTTCAACAACGGTCTGCGTTTGATTCGAGGCCAGCGAACGCCACACAATCCGCGCGGAGGTCACAAAGGGATTGGGATAACTCTTCAACTCAGGCGCACGCGGAACGGCGGCATGCTCGGCTACGCTGGTGGGAAGGCCTAATGTTTCCAGCGTTCCCAAAACGGCTCCCTCCGCGGTGCGGCCGCCGATGATGAAAATTTTATCAAAAATTGCCAGAGCCGCATTCAATTCACGCGCCGAGAGCAGCCCCGGGCCGCTTTCCCAACTGTTGCTGGCGTAATCGTAAATCTCCACAACCGCCGAGGCGCCGTGTTGGTCGGAGCCGCCCAGCGTCCACAATTTCCCTTCGAAATTGACCGCGGCCATGCGCCCGCGCGGGGTGAGCATGGAGGCGCGGCGCTGGTTGCCGTCGGAACTATGATAGCGCTCCAAAACGCCCACCGGCCCGAAAAGCAAACCGCCGGCCGTAAAAATCGAATCGCGCAGCGTGACAGCGGACAGCCAGGCGCGCGGCGCTGAAAGGGACCACCAGCTCAGCCACCAACTGCTGGCCTCGTGGCGGAAATATTCGATGCTTTTCAGATAACTCGCGCCGTCAAATCCGCCCATGACATAGAGGGTATCATTCACGACGGCGGCGGCAGCGCCTTCGCGCGCGATTGCCAGCGAGGGCTCCCGCTCCCAGCGCTGCGTTGTTTCATTGTAGAATTCCACACTCTTCAATACTTGCTGATCCTTGCCGCACCCACCGATAACGAACATGCGCCCGCGATACACGATGGCCGCCGCGCTGTAACGCGCCTCATTCAAATTTGCGGCGAACGGCTGCCATTGCCCGGTCGATAAATCATAACTTTCCACCGTCGCCAGAATGGAATCCTGGGCATCGCGGCCGCCGATGACGACGATTTGATTGTTCCAATAGAGGGCGGACATGGCAAAGCGCGGCGTGAGCATTGGCTCGCGCGCCTCCCAGTTTTGCGCGCGTGCAAGCGGCAACGCCAGCAAGAGCCATCCCAAGAACAGTTGCATTGGCCTTTTCATCTCTTATGTGACTCTTTTAACCAGCAGGTGGCCGGCGCCATCCCGGATGCGCGGGAGGGCCGGCGGTCTCACATGATCGCACGAGTCGAAATCCAAAACGCTTCGCGTCGTTAGGGATTCAATCAAGCGTCAACCGATTTGAATATCGGCGCGATGGTTTCGCCTGCCTCACGTTCATTCTTTCGGCTGCAGTTCAATGGTCAACGTCTCGCGCTGGCCGGCAGCAAATTCTCGCGTCGTGGTAAACGTCTCGCGCTCGGGATGCACAAGACGGAGCTGGCGCGCGCCCGGCGCCAAAATGATTTCATCCAGCGGCGTTTTGCCGAAGCTGACGCCGTCAATAAATACTTCCGCCCAGGGCTTGACATACAGCGTCAAACGCGCGACGGTCTCCCACAATGAAAGCTGCACGTCGAACGTATCCGCCGCCGCCACTTCAAGTTTTCTTTGATAGGTCGGAAACCGCGGATTTGCCAGCTCCAACACATGTTCGCCGGCTGGCGCGGTAAAAATGACCGGCTGCATATCCACGGGCCCCAGCGTGTCGCCATCCAAAATAACTTGTGCAAACGGCAAACAGGCAATGCGCAAACTTCCGCTCGCCGGCGGCGCCGGAATCACGCGCGCTTCTTCTGCAACCGTCTCTTGTTGCACGGGCACATTCATTTCTGGTTCCGGTTGCTGTTTCACAAGTGTTTCACTCGACTCGGATTGCAGCGGCGCCGTCTCCGACGTTTCCGGAGCATCTGGCGAAACAGCAGGCAGCGCTATTGAATCGCTTTCTTGCGCTGCTGTGGGCAGAGTGGCTGCCGCTATTTTTGCAGAGCCGTTGTGTAAATTCGCTTGCGGCTTCTGCGAGGTGAACTTCACCAATTGCCACGCGCCGCCGGCCAGCGCCAGCAACAACACCAGCATCAAACCCGCAGAGAGGCGCGCGGTGGGGCGGGCGGGTTTCGCCTTCTTCGGTAAAATTTTTTCCGGCGCATAACCCGCCGGATCGGTCAAGAACTGGCGCAGATGCATGCCGCGGGCGCGCCGCGCGAGTTCGTGCTCACACGCATCCAGCGTGCTCAGAATTTGTTCCGGCCGGCTCAAACGCTTCGCGCATTTTTTTTCCAACAATTGCTGCACCAGCCTCGCCAGCGGCAACACGGCTTCCGGCAACATGGCTGCCAGCGACGCCGGATTTTCGTGCATCACGCGATACAGCCGTTCATTGATCGTTTCTCCGTCGAACGGCGAATTTCCGGCGAGCATTTCATACATAATCACGCCGAGACTGAAATAGTCGCTCGCCGGAGTGGCGGCTTCGCCCGCGGCTTGTTCCGGGGACATGTATTGCGGCGTTCCGATAATCGCGCCGCCGTTTTCACCGCCCATGAACGCAGCCAGCCCGAAGTCGGTCACTTTGAGGCAGCCTTCGGCGTCCACCAGCAAATTTTGCGGTTTGAGATCGCGATGCACAATGTGATTGCGATGCGCCGCTTCGAGGCCGGCAACGATTTCACGACTGAAATAGATCACGAGTTCCACCGGCAAACGGCGCGCGGCAATCACATCCGCGAGCGTGCCGCCTTCGACGAACTCCATCGCCAGGAACGGCAATGTTTTGCCGGGCTGAACCGGCGCCTGGCCGCATTCATAAATCCGCACAATATTACGATGCGCCAGCCGTGTCAAAATTTGCGCTTCCTGCGCGAAACGCGCGCGCAGTGCGGCATCGCTGGCATGCAGAACTTTGAGCAGAACAAAACGTTGTTTCGCCGCCTCGTACGCGCGATACACCGTGGCATACTGCCCGCGTTTCAGCTCCGCGATGAGATTGTATTTGTCGATGCGCTTCATTTGCGAGATCAGGCAAATCTTTTGGCGTCAATCAACATTATACCCCCATTCTTTCAGGCGATAATGCAGCCAGCGGCGCGACACCCCCAGCTTTTCCGCGGTTTGTGTGATGTGGCCGTCGTTCGCGCGCAAGACGCTCATCACTACGCGCTTTTCGTATTCCGCGAGTGTGAGGCCCTCTTCCCACACGGTTTCGGCGTCCGGCGGCGAAATTTGCAGTTCGCGTTCCGTGATCAACTCGCTGCGCGCCAGCACGGCCGCGCGCTCGATGGCATTCTCCAATTCACGCACATTGCCGGGCCAGTCGTAGCGCCGCAATTGTTCCATGGCCTTTTCAGAAAAGCCGGTGAGCGGTTTGCGGTTTTCCTTGGCGTACCGATCGAGAAAATGATGCGCCAGCAACGGAATATCGTCTTTGCGCTCGCGCAGCGCCGGCATTTTAATGCTGATCACATTGAGGCGATAATACAAATCTTCGCGAAAGCGCCCGGTCTTCACTTCTTCTTTCAAAACTTTGTTGGTGGCGGAAATGATGCGCACATTCACGCGCCGCATGTGGGTTTCGCCCACGCGCTTGATCTCACCCTCTTGCAGCACGCGCAGCAGCTTGGCCTGAATCGTCGGCGTCAAATCGCCGATTTCATCGAGAAAAAACGTGCCGCCGTCCGCCACTTCGAACAGACCGCGCTTGTCGGTGATGGCGCCGGTGAATGCGCCTTTTTTATGGCCGAACAACTCGCTTTCCAGCAGCGTCTCCGGCAGCGAGCCGCAGAACAGCGCGACGAACGGTTGCTCGCTGCGCGGGCCGTTGTAATGAATCGCGCGCGCCACCAGTTCCTTGCCGGTGCCGCTTTCGCCTTCAATCAACACCGAGGCATGCGATTCGAGCACGCGCTCCATCACATCAAAAATCTGGTGCATGGCCATGCTCTTGCCGATGATTTCCGAAAAGCGGTGGCGCGACTGCACTTCCGCGCGCCAGCGGCGATTTTCCTCGCGCAGGTTTTGATAGAGCCGTGCATTTTCAATCGCGATTGCCGCTTGATTTGCGAACGCATTGAGAAACGGCAGCGCGGTTTCGCCGAACGCCGAAGAGGCCAGGCGGCTGTCGAGATAAATCGCGCCAACCAGGCGATTTTTCAGGCGCAAGGGCGCGCACGCCACGCTGCGAATGTGATGCGCGATGATGCTCTCGGTTTTGGCCAGGCCCTCGGGCAAATCACTGTCGTGCCAGATCACTGCTTCACCGCCGGAGAGCGTGTGCCGCACCACCGAGCTGGAGATATGCGCGATGTCGGCAATGGCTTCGGGCGAAATGTTTTGCGCCGCGCGCGCCACGAAGCCGGTCTCGGTCTCCGGGGCTTGCAGCAAAATGAAGCCGCGCTCTGCCGCCAGCGTCTGCATCGCGATCTGCAAAATCTTGCTGAGCAGCTCGTCTGTGTCTTGAATCGAATTGATCTCGCGGCTAATCTCGACCAGCGCGAGCAACGACGAACGGTCAATGTTTTCGAGTGCGGGCATCGAACGGCTTTGACGGCTTAATGAAATAGTGATGAATTCAATTTTAACAACCGGCGCATTTCTCCAAACCGCTCATGAACGCGAATTTGCGCTAATTTTTTACATCGACCGGGACAGTGCTGTCGTTGCGCATGCAATCAACTTACATGCTTCATCTCACCAAAAACACGGCCTCACGCGAGCGGCTGGAGTTGCCGAAACGGTCAACGATGCTCAAGGTCCACAAATACGCGCCATTGCTCAAATTCGAATCATAAACAAACGACAAAGAGTCGGACGGAATATCGTCGATTTGCCGGAACGGCACCGGAACCAGAAAAGAAAAATCGAACGTCAGCAAATTGATGCGATAACGGTAGTCGAACGGCAGCGTGAGGTTTTCCCACTGAAAGCGCGGGCGTGAGTCGGTCTCAATCAAGCCGCTGGGCGTGGAAGGCAAGGGTATGGGTTCGATGATACGTATCAAAAATGCGGGATCAGAGATGGAAAGCGCGCCGGCGCGATCTGTCGCCTCGAGCCAAAGCCGGTCGCCGATCAAGTCATACAGCGATCCGGTCGTGAGATGGTCTTCACTCACCACCGCGGCAAAGGTGTTGGATGCGCTTTGGCGCTGCAACGTTTGCAGCAGCCCGAAGCTTGCGCTGAACAACTTGACTTCTAGAATGTCATCCAGGCCGTCGCCATCTTGCAAATCGGCTTCGGCCACCAGTTGCAGGGCTTCGCCTTCGATGGGGATAAAGGCGCTGATTTTCTCCGAGCGCACGCTGACTCTGCTGAACAGGGGTTTGGCATCGAGCTGGAGAAAAATTTCACTCGTTCGTTGCGGCTGCACCACTACGGTTTGCGAATCCGCCACAAAATTCGGTTTGCTGGCGACCACGACATACGTATCCGCCGCTAAATCACGAAAGCGAAACAGCCCTTCAGCGTTGCTCAGTTGAACGAGGTTGTCCGGCTTGAGGAGAAGGCTAACGCCCGGCAACGGCTGGTTGGGAGAGTAGTAGGTTTGCGTGTAAACCAGCAATTGGCCACGATTATTGAAATCCGGCGCGAGCGGATCGAGCGGATTATCGCGCGGCGCTTCGCCGCAGCTCAACAGCAAGCCGCCGAAAAAGCATGCGCGCAACCAGCGCCGTCTGAGCGTATGATAGGGTATCATGGCAGGCAAAATATAAACAGGCCATGCTCCAAATGCAACCTTACAGATTCTTGACATTCGTTGCAATTTGGCTATATTTGTTGCAAAACCGCGGAGCAATGCCGCTCGCAAGTTGCGTCACGCGCGCATTTCATTCGCTTTCATTCTGATCGCCGCATGCCGAGCTTCACGACAAGAATGAAATTTATATATCGAAAGCCAAGTGTTTTGTTCTGGTTGGGCCTGGCAATGTGGTCCGGCTCATTGTTTGCACAAGCTTCCAGCGCGCCCGGATTTTACCGCATTATCGGGCGCGAACCGGGCACCATCATTTATTTTGACGAAGACACGGTAAACACCGCGGGGCAGCATCCGCCGGGCGTTTATACCTTGCGCGTGGAACGTGAAGGTTATCTCGCGCACGTCAAGCCGATTCGCATCGTGAGCGACCATGTGGTCGAGATCAATATTCGCAGCGCCGGCATGCGCAGCGCCGCCCGGCCGGCGCGCCAGCGGCAAATGGTGCGGCTCTATCCCATGCCCGCTACGCTGGTCGTAACCAGCAATCCGCCCGGGCAAATCGTCTGGCTCGACGAGACGGAACGCGGCGTAACGCCCATGGTGCTGGAGAATATTTTGGCCGGGAGACACGCGCTCAAAATCGGTGCGGTATCAGATACGCTTTCGCTGCGCATGTTTGAGACAAAACGCGTGCGGTTGGAAACCGGTCGCATAAAAGATGTAACCGCCGAAGAGTTGCCCCTCGAGCTTAGAGGTATACAGCTCACGCGCTTGAATTTATTCATGGAAGCCGGGGAGGCCAAGGCGAGAGATTGCGGTAATTTTGACGGCAAGCCGGGCGCGACATTTTTTCGATTGGAGGAAGACGGCGCTTTCCTGGTTTGCCGTTTGACCTTCGACCTTCCTGATGACAATAGTGTTAATTTGCCCGTGCGTTTTCGTTTATATCAAGACGGCAAACTAAAACACGAAGTCGAGCACGATTTACCGCTCAGCCCGGGCAATGGCAAGCGCGTGTGCTACTTCCATCATGAATGGTGGAAAACCGGCGAATACATTCTCACGGTTGACGGCATTCCCGGCAACCGCCTCGGTGAGGTAAAATTCACCGTCATTCGTCAATAACCGGCGTCAAATTTTTCCAAACGCGCCAACCTCTCCAAAACGCTACCTGAGATTTTCACTCCTTCAACATCTCCCAGGCTTGCAAAACCGCGCCGGAACTGGCGGCGAAGGCCGGCGCGCCTGCGGGCGCATGCGGTGAATCGCCGTCGTACATTTGCGCGATGAAACCGTCGCACGGCGAATTCCGCCCTTCAAACAAAGGCGCAAACAATCCCCGCAAAAAATCGCGATCGTGATACACGCGCAAATAGGCGCGCACGAACGGCACGATCAACCAGGGATGCGCCGCGCCGTTATGCTGTGCGCTGACCCGATGTTTTGCCGGGCCCCAACATTGCCCGCAATAGGCAGGATGATCCGGCGCGAGTGTGCGCAAGCCGAACGGTGTGATGAGCCAGCGCAGCGCCAAATCAACCAGGGCGC
>SZPB01000292.1 GCA_030263535.1 Cytophagia bacterium CHB2 | reverse complement strand
AGTTGGACGGTGCTGGGTGATCCGACCGAAGGCGCGTTGATCGTTGCGGCGCGCAAAGCCGGGCTGGAGGCGGAGGCGCTCGACGCGCGATTTGATCGCGTCGGGGAAGTGCCGTTCTCCTCCGAGCGCAAGCTAATGAGCACGATTCACACCGACGCCGAGCAACAGGAACGTCTGCTCGTCTTCACCAAAGGCGCGCCGGACGTGCTGCTCGCGCGCTGTTCGAAAGAGTTGGTGGGCGAAGAGATGAAACCTTTGACGGCGGAACGCCGCGCGGAAATTTTGCGGACGAACGAGGAACTGGCCGGCGAAGCGCTGCGCACACTTGGAGTCGCGTTTCGCTCGCTGCCAAAGGACGCGCTACAAAGCAAGGAAGCTGATGAGCGCTTCGAGCAAGAGCTCGTTTTTTTGGGATTGATCGGCATGATTGATCCGCCGCGCGCGGAAGCAAAGGATGCGGTAGCGCGCGCCAAAGCGGCCGGCATTCGCCCAATTATGATTACCGGTGATCATCCCAAAACCGCCGCAGTCATTGCCGAAGAACTCGGTATTGTTCAAAACGGACGAGCGGTCACCGGTGCGGAGCTGGAGAAGATGCCGGAGGAAACGCTCGATCGCACCGTGAAAGAAGTGTCGGTTTACGCGCGGGTGAACCCCGAGCACAAGCTGCGCATCGTGCAGGCGTTGCGGCGTGAGGGCGCGACAGTGGCGATGACCGGCGATGGCGTCAATGATGCGCCCGCGTTGAAGACTGCGGATATCGGTGTGGCCATGGGCATTACTGGAACCGACGTTTCTAAACAAGCCGCAGACATGGTGCTGGCAGACGACAACTTCGCCACCATTGTCGCGGCGGTCGAAGAAGGGCGCGCGATCTTCTCGAACATCAGAAAATTTTTGCGCTATTTGCTTTCCTCAAACATCGGCGAAGTGATGACGATGTTTTTCGGCGTGCTGCTGGCGAGCGTGATCGGGTTGAAGGCGGAAGGCGCGAGCGCCATCGTGCTGCCGCTGCTCGCGACGCAAATCCTGTGGATCAATCTCGTGACCGACGGCGCGCCCGCGCTTGCGCTCGGTGTGGAGCCGGCGGATGCTGGGTTGATGAGTGTGCCGCCGCGCTCGCGGGATGAAGGCGTGATCACGCGCCACATGTGGTTCGGCATCTTCTTCGTCGGCGCGATCATGGCGGCAGGAACATTGCTTGTGCTCGATGCCAGCCTGCCTGGCGGATTGATCGAAGGCTCAGGCAATATGCGTTACGGCCAGACGATGGCTTTCACGACGCTGATGCTCTTTCAAATCTTCAACGTCTTCAACGCGCGTTCGGATGAGCGCAGCGCGTTCGCCGGACTGTTCTCGAACAAGCTGCTGTGGGGAGCGGTGCTCCTGTCGATTGCATTGCAAGTGGCAGTGATTTACACCCCGTTTCTGCAACAAACGTTTTCAACCGTGAGCTTGAGCTTCAGCGATTGGCTGCGCTGCGCCGCGGCGGCAAGCTCGGTGTTGTGGCTGCGTGAATTGAGCAAACGGATCTCCAAAACCAGGGTCTAACGAGCATATCGCAAGTGGCGAGCACCGAATGGCATTCAAGAAACCGCCCCGCCGGATTCGCAGAAACAGCCCGAACTAACTATGACCTGAAATTTGTATGATAAATTTTACCACCTCCGCCTGCATTTGATCCCCCCAGCGACGGAAGCAGTCTCAAAGCTGAAGTCGCATTTATGCGGCTTGCGTTTTTAGCCTGGAGATTTGTCCCCAGGCTGCCGCTTCTTCCCCAAGAGTCCTCATTTTCCTGCAAAATACGCCCTCAGTGTCAAACCTTGCGCCCGCAGTGTTAGACAAGGCCAGGTTTATTTTTCTATATTGGGTAGGGAGCAAAATTGCATGAATCGATCACACAAGGCGGAAATTATGAAATGTACCATCTTTTTCTGTACAATTTCACTGCTGCTCTTATTCGCCGGCAGTCCTGCCGGCGCTCAAGACCAGGCCGACCTTGAGGCAATCCATAAGCTCATTGACCAGTACGCCCGAACAGATGATACCGATGATTTAATTCGTCAAGCCAAGCTCATGAGTACCGACCGGGTCGTGATTGGGATCTTGATTGCTTTACAAGCCAATAATTTCAACAAACAAAAGTAAATAAAGAACGAAGGCTAATGAACGTGTTTCAGTTCAAATTCACGCTCAGTCACTTTATCAACCGAAAGGGAAAATCAGCCATGAACAGCAAAAGAAAACCAACGGCCCTGTTCTTTCTCGTTGCGATTACCATGATGGCCGCAAACGTTGCGGCGCAAGATGATTTGACCGGGACCTGGTTAGTCAAGGCAACAAATACGACTCTTGGTATTTCCTTTGAGTCTCTACGAACCTACCACGCCGGTGGGACCATGACGGAGGTAGCGAATGAACGGCCTCCTTCACCGGCGCACGGAGCGTGGGCGCGGCAGGGCAATGACTACGCAGATACCATGATGCTCTTTGTGCTTGATTCGACCGGAAATTTCATCGGCCGGGTGAGGGTGCGGTCTCGCATAACTCTCATTGGGCAGGATAGTCTCACCCAAACCTGGGAAGCGGAATTCATTTCGCCGGCAGGAATGGTCTCGCCGAATGCTTCGCAAGGAACAGGGCGAGGTTCTCGCATTCGCTTGCAAACCGTGACCGCGGTCAACGAAGCCCCTCATCATGCGCCGGCCTCTTTCGAGCTGCTGCAAAATTATCCCAACCCTTTCAATCCTTCCACGACGATTCGCTTTGAAGTGGCAAGGGCAACGTACGTCAATCTCAAAGTGCTCGACGCGTTGGGCCGCGAGGTGCGCACGCTGGTAGAGCGCAGTTACGGGCCGGGTTCATATTTCCAGGTATGGGATGGAAAAGACCACCGCAACATCTCCGCGCCCAGCGGCACTTATTTTCTGCGCATGAATGCCGGGGGATATGTTGATACAAAGAAGATGACGTTGATCAAATAAGCCGCTACCATCTAGCATGTGACTGGCATTTCCAAGCGCGTTTGGGTACCAGCCCAAACGCGCTATTTTTTCCTTCCTGTCTCCTTGAGATTCACTTGTATTCTCCCCATCAACCTCCCGCCATTTAAAAAATCCTTGCAATCCACCTTGCGTGGATTAGATTATTTTTTGCGCGCATTGGTTCAGTCAGCCTGATCAACAACACGAGTAAGGCTTGCTATTTTCTTTGGGAAAGGAAATGCCGTCAAAAATCCGGAAGATTTCGATTCTCTTGCCGGCGTAGCTGTTGCCGCCGGCGTTGCTCGCCCAATCAAGCACCACACCGGAATTTGTTGTGAAGCCGTTGCCACCGCTTCCGGAACGCCAAGCGCAGCGCAACGAGATGGCGATCCAGCGGCTGAATGCTTCGAACGGCCTGGCGGAAAACAGCGTCGAATGCATGCTGCAGGATCACCTGGGCTTTCTCTGGCTGGGCACCCAGAACGGCCTGCACAAATATGACGGCTACTCCTTCAAAGTCTACCTGCCGAACCCCGATGACCCCGGAAGTATTCGAAGCAGAAGTTTCCTCTATGGTTCGCAGGGGGTGGTCTACAGTTCGCTGGGGATGTTGTATGAAGATGCGGATAAGAATCTCTGGATTGGCGGCGATGGCGGACTGCATCGCTACCTGCGGGATTCCGACCGCTTTCAACACTATCCCCTGCAAGCTGGAGCTGAAAATCTCGAGCACTACAAAGTGGTCTATATTACCGGAGATCCCGCGAAGCGAAATAGACTCTGGGTGAGTGTTGAGGCGCGCGGACTTTACCAATTTGACCCGCTGTGGGAAACGCTGGTTCCGGTTGAGAGCATGAGTAATTTTTTTAACGGGACAGCCCGGCCTGAGGTTACCAGTATTGTTTGTGAAAACGATAGTATCCTTTGGGTGGGTACCAATGGAAGTGGTTTGTTGCGGGTCAATTTTGAAACGGAACGTGTGACGCATCATTTCATCCCCACTCCCGATCCTCATAGCATTAGTAGCAATAATATCTCGACGATATTTCAAGATCGCCAAGGTGCTTTGTGGATCAGCACTTTGGAAGCCGGGTTGAATAAACTTGTGCAACCGACCGCGGGTTCTTCCGTGAGACCTGCCGGTGGAGTTGACCGAACCGCGCTAACATTTACGCGCTATCAGCACGATCCCAATGATCCGCATAGTCTCAGCGACAATAATAGAATATCGTGCATCGATGAAGATGTCAACGGTGAGTTCTGGATCGTTGCTGGTATCCAGGGTACCTCTTCTAGCCAGCTTAATCGCTTTAACCCCAAAACCTCTCAGGTTACCCGGCATTCTATAGATCTGAGCAAGAATTTGGTGTCCGTGCTGGTTGATCGTTCCGGTCTCATTTGGGCCGGCAGTGCGACCGATGGCGTATTCAAGCTAAATCTCATGGCGCTGAAGTTCCCGCATTACACTATGCAGCCCGATGCGCCCATCAGTTTTTATGGAAAATATATTCGGGCCATCTGCGAAGATCGCAACGGCAATATCTGGCTGGGCAGCGAAATGGAGGGGCTTTACCGGCTCGATCGCCAAAACGGGGAGTACGCCTATTTTAGAAACGACCCGGCTCACCGTGACAGCTTGAGCGCCGGCCATGTTAATTGCATTATTGCAGACCGTCATGGCGCGATTTGGATAGGCTCCAATGATGGACTTCACAAGTTTGATCCTGGCAAGAAAGTCTTCAAGCGGTATCAACATGATCCGCAAAATCCCCACAGCCTCGCCGCAAATGGTGTCACCAGCATTCTTGAAGATCGCTCCGGCGTGTTGTGGGTAGGCAACTATACCGGCACGTTGCATCGCTTTGATCCGGCGACAGAGATCTTCACCCGCTATCGTGAATTTGCAGCGAATAGCGGCTGGTATTCCGGCGCCGGAATATTTGGTATCAGGGAAGACGATCAGGGCTTGCTCTGGTTGGGGACAAACGGAGACGGCTTAGTGAAGTTCGACCCTGCGATTGGCAAGCTGAAAGGCTTCAAAAAGAATTCATTTGACGATATCGCGGTCACCCGACCGCTCATTGACCGCGCGGGTCGGCTGTGGATTGGTGGTCTGGGTATTGGGGGATTGGCGCTGTTTGACCGGAAAACCGAAACCGTGACTAAAATCATTACGGAAGCCGACGGCTTGCTGTATGATTCTACATACGGGATTGAGGAAGACAGCCACGGCAATCTCTGGATCAGCTCGGCGCGGGGATTGAGCAAGTACAATCCCGATCGTGGCACGTTTCACCATTATTTTAAAGAGGACGGCCTGCAGGACAATGAATTTCGTTATTGGACGCATCATAAAAGTCATAGCGGCGAGGTGTTTTTCGGCGGACAGTACGGCTTCAACGCATTTTACCCGGACAGCATCAAAGACAGTGATTACGTGCCGCCGATAGTGTTCACGGATTTGCGGATCAATAACCGGCCTGTTGCCGTCGGCAAGGACTCGCCCGTGCGCAAAGATATTGCCGTGGCCGAGGAAATCATGCTGGCTTACGATCAAAACGATATTACGATCACGTTTGCCGCGCTGGATTTCAGCATGCCGGAACGCAATCTGTATTCTTTCAAATTGGAGAATTACGACGAAGATTGGCACGCCCCGAGCCAGGAGCGCACCGCGGTTTATACCAATCTCGATCCCGGCGAGTACGTGTTTCGCGCCAAAGGTACGAATTACGACGGCGTGTGGAATGAAGTGGGCGCTGCGGTCAGAGTGATCGTCAGTCCGCCGTGGTGGCGAACGTGGTGGGCGTACACATTTTATTTTGCAATTATCTTTGGATTCTTTTATGGTTTAAGGCGTTATGAACTAAACCGCCAGCAATGGAAACACGGACTGGAATTGGAGCGCGTTGAATCAGACAAACTGAAAGAGCTGGACAGCCTGAAGTCGCGTTTTTTTGCAAATATTTCGCACGAATTCCGCACGCCGCTGACATTGATTCTCGGGCCGATTGAAAATTTACGGCAACGCCTTGCCGACGATGAGGCCAAGCAAGAACTCGGCATGATGCAGCGCAACGGCCAGCGGTTGCTGCGTCTCATCAACCAATTGCTCGATCTCTCCCGCCTCGACGCCGGCAAGCTCAAGCTCGAAGCGCGTCCGGGTGATCTCCTCGCCTTTCTGAAGGGTGTTGTTTTCTCATTTGAATCACTGGCAAAGCAAAGGGGAATTGATCTGAAATTTCAAGCTCCGGAAAACCTGCCGAGGGTTTGCTTTGATGCGGACAAACTGGAGCAGGTGTTGGTCAACTTGCTCTCGAACGCGTTCAAGTTTACACCGGAAGGCGGAAAGATTATTGTTGCGATAAATTTGGAGAAAAAGCATTCACGCAAAGACCCAGAGACGCAAAGAATTCGCAAAGAAAATCCTTTGCGCGAAAGTGAGGAGGACTTCGCCATTATCACGGTGACGGACAACGGCAGCGGCATTTCCGCCGATCGCTTGCCGCGCATATTTGATCGCTTCTATACCACCGGCGAGGGTTATGCAAAAGATCATTCGGGCAGCGGGATTGGATCGGCTTTAACCAAAGAGTTGATAGAGCTGCATCACGGCGAGATTGCCGTGACGAGCGAGGTTGGAAAAGGCACGGCCTTCACCGTTCGCCTGCCGTTGGTTCCGGCTGGCAGTGACCAGGCAAGGCGCAATTGGCAAGGGGCAGGCGAGCAAGAAAGTCATGTCCCATTAATCCAACAATCCATCGATCCAACAATCCCGCAGCAAGCAACCAGTAACGAGCAACCAGAAACCAGTGACGAGCAACCAGCATCCAGCATCGAGCAACCAACCCTCCTCCTCGTCGAAGACAATGCCGATATGCGCGCTTACATCCGTAATCATGTGAAAGAAACGCATCGCGTTTTGGAGGCGGAAGATGGCGTCGATGGATTTAACACTGCTACGGAATTGCTTCCCGATTTGATCATTAGCGACGTGATGATGCCGAAGATGGACGGTTATCAATTGTGTGAAAAACTCAAAAACGACGAGCGCACCAGTCACATCCCCATCATTCTCCTCACCGCCAAATCTTCGGGCGAAAGCAAAGTTGAAGGCTTGGAATTGGGCGCGGACGATTATTTGATCAAGCCGTTCGATGCACGCGAGCTGCAAGTGCGGGTGAAGAATCTCATCGAACAGCGCCGGAAACTGCGCGAACGCTTTGCCACGTCGATCAAAGTAGAGCCGAAGGACATCACGGTTACGCCGAGGGATGCGCAATTCCTGCAGCGGGCGATGGACATTGTGGAAGCGAACATGAGCAACGAAGAGTTTAGCGTCGAGATATTCGGCAAGGAAATCGGCCTGAGCCGCAGCCAACTGCGCCGCAAGATTCAAGCGCTCACCGATCAATCGCCGACGGATTTTATTCTCACTCTCCGCCTCAAACGCGCCGCCCGGCTGCTGCAGCAACAAGCCGGCACAGTTTCGGAAATTGCTTATGAGGTTGGTTTCAACAATCTCTCTTATTTCGCCCGCGCGTTTAAAAAGCAGTTCGGGCACGCGCCTTCGGAATTTGCGCAAACGTATAATGCCCAAAGCTAACAAACGTACTCAGTACGTACAGATTTCTACCGGCGGCTGGGGAGAATGGCTGAGGCCGAGCTTTCTGCGAACGCACGCTGGCTCGAAGAGCTGGAATACGTCAACATCCAGCTCATTTACACGCTCCAGATGAGCAGGCCTGTCGCGTTCAAGCCCGTTTATTGAACTGAAGAATCATTGTTTCTGAATTGGAAAAAGGAGTTGGCACAGCATGATGAAACGAATTCTCTTTCTCCTCACCGTCGTGACTCTGTTGGCAAATGCTGCTGCGTTCGCCGCCAAGCGTTATACGATCGATGCGGTGCGTATTCATGCGGATGTTGATTCGACCGGCGGCGTGTGGATCAACGAGTCGCGTACCTACACGTTTAAAGGGAAGTTCTCCTTCGCGACCTACGAGCTGTCATTGCAGGGTATTCCGGAGATCTCGAACTTTGAAGTCAGCGAAGGCGGAAGCAAATATTCCGAAATCAATTCCAAAGATGAAGAACGGCCGGGGACTTTTTTCATCGAGCGGAAACAGGGTACTCTGCTTATGCACTGGAATTATGAGGCGCGCGATGAAACGCGAACTTTTGATTTGCGCTTTTATCTCAGGGGAGTCGCCGTGGCCCATGCCGATGTTGCGGAGTTCTATTATAAATTTGTCGGAACCGGATGGGATCGCCAGACAGCGAAGGTGGAAGTGACGGCGCAACTTCCCGGCGGCGTGCCGATCGCGGACATCAAAATTTGGGCGCACGGGCCTCTGCACGGAACGTGTGC
>SZPB01000291.1 GCA_030263535.1 Cytophagia bacterium CHB2 | reverse complement strand
ATACGTTGCACTGGAAAAGGATTTGAGCACAGCCGGCAGCGTGCGCTGCATTCGCGAGTATGTGCGCGAAACCTGCCTCGTTCATGCCGCGGACATTCTTGCGGAAGCGCCGGTGCGCGCCATGCTCGATTTTCATCGCAGCAAGCGCAGCCTCGCGACGCTCGCGCTTTATCCGCAACCGGCGCCGTTGTCGTATGGCATCGTGCGCCGCCAGCCCGACGGCCGCATCCGGCAATTTCTTGAAAAACCCACCTGGCCGGAAGTGTTCAGCGATTGGGTAAATGCCGGTGTGTATCTCATCGAACCGGAATTGGTGGATCACATTCCTGAAAGTGATCATCAAATTTATTTTGAGAAACACGTTTTTCCGCAGCTCGCGGCTGCCGGCGCGCCGCTGTACGGCTTTCCCATCACCGGCTACTGGCGCGATGTCGGCACGCCGGAGGATTTGCGCGTCGCCAATTTGGAATTTCTGGATGGCCAGCTTCCTGCCGCGTTTTTGACGCGCGACGAAACCGCGCGCCATCGCCACGAACGCACGTTTCTGGCCTACGGCGAAAGCAATAGCATTGCCAGCACCGCGTTGTTGTCCGAAACCGTGATCAAAAGCGGATGCCGGATTGCGGCCAATGCCAAGATCACGCGCAGTGTGCTGCTTGATAATGTGAACGTGCTCGCCGGCGCCATCATTGATTCCGCCATCATCATGGACCATGCCTGCATCGGCGAATCGGCGAGCTTGTTGCCGAACAGCTTGATCGGTGAAGGCGCTGAAATCGCTGCGCAATCGATCATACAGGCTCACGGCGTTGTCAATCCCAAACAACGAGTTTCGTCGGGGCAAGTTGTTCCCACGCGCCGCGTGTTGCCCACCGGCTATTTGCGCGGCTTTGTCGACGGCGGCAGCGTGATGGGTATGTGTTTCAATGCCGATTTCATGACGTGGCTTGGCAAAGCATTCGGCTCACGGCAAGCGCTTGCCGCTGCCAGCAACAGCGAGGCGGTACACAGGCCTATTTTACTTTGCGCCGCTGATGCCGGAAATATGCGCGAGTTGGTTACCCCGCTTATCGCCGGACTGACGGCCGCTGGTTGTGACGTTGCTTGTTTGCAGCGGGGCACATTGCCGCTCGCGCGGCATCTGCTTTTCTCAAAAAATCATGCTGGCGGCATATATGTTGGCAAAGAAGATGACACGAATCTCCTGCGTGTTGCGTTGCTGACTGGTTCCGGCGAAGATCTCACCTCTCTCGAAACCTGTTCCTTGGAGTTCGTCGAGCTGCTTGAACATGGCCGGCAGGGAAGTGTAACAGCCGTTGACGAGCGCTATGCCTATGAACACTATCTGCAAGCGCTTGCGAATGTCGTTTCGCCCGGGCGGGTTGACTGTCCTGCGCCTGTGTTTGTCAGTCTTGCCAACGCGAAGATCGAGCCTTTGCTGCAAAGTTTCGTCGAGCGTCTGCAATTGCCGCTCCGTATTAATCCGCTGCGCGGAGACGTTGTTGTCGCATCACCGGTCGAAACCGAGGGTTGGCATTTTGAAATTGATAGCGCCGGCGAGAAGCTGAAGGTTTTCTTCAAGAACGATGCCGGTATGCGCACCACGATCTCAGATGGCGCGCTTGCAGAGTTGTTGCGGCAACAGGTTAATGGCGAGGTGAAGCTGCTGTTTAATTGGCTGATGTTGCCAACCTGCAATCGCGAAGAAGACCCGCGCATGATTCGTGTTCCGGGCGTCAAGGCGAATTTTGTAGATTTTGCTCGCCGGGAGAAAATACCGTCATGGCTGAGCTTTGATGGCCAGGGCAGCATTACGATTTCTGCCTGGCAATCTTATCCTGATGCCTTAATGGCTCTTGTTTATCTTTTGCCCGGATTGGCCGTGCTGGCGCAGCGCAATGACGATGCCACTTTGCGCCAACAGCAATTGTTATCCTGCACAAACGAACTGAAGGCGATGTTGATGCGGCGGTTGTTGGAGAATTTTGCCGGCAACGTGACCGGCATTAGCGACGGCATTCGAGTGGGCGCCGAGGCCGAATGCGTCATTGTCAGGCCCTGCGCCGGGATTGACGCGCTGCAGATTTTTTATGCGGAGAGCCCGTTCAATGAAAAACGGAATTCTCTGGCGGCTTTGGTTACAAAGAATTTGACGGCCTGGATAAAAGAAAAGGAAGGCAGGTTTATGAAGAATGGCAGGAGGAATTAGCGTTTCTGCGAGGATATTGCTTTGCGGGAATCTTTTTCGAGCGTCGCGGGAGCGCGCGCTCAAAAAAGATTCTCAAAACGATCGGGCGAGAAAACCCTGAAAGCGCTCAGGTCACATGTCTTCGTAGAATGTGATCTCGGTGATTTCAACGTGTTTGGTGCGGCGCGGCAATTTGATTTCGACCGAATCGCCCACCTTGTGCTTCATCAAGGCTTGCGCGATGGGAGACTGGTAGCTGATGATGTTTTTTTCCAGGTCGGTTTCGCCGTCGCCGAGAATGATGTAATTCTCCTTCTCCTGCGAGGCTTTGTCGACGATCGTCACCATCTTGCCGAGCGTGACGATGCCATCCGGCAAATCATTTTTGCGGATGATGCGCGCGTTTTGAAAGCGTTCTTGCAGCATGCCGAGCTTGGCCATGAAGTTCGCCTGCTTGTTTTTGGCGGACTCATATTCCGCGTTTTCACGCAGATCGCCGTGCTCGCGTGCAGTTGCAATTTCCTTTGCGATGTCGTTTTTGAGATATTTTTCGACGCGCTCGATTTCTTTGCGCAATTTTTCGTAGCCGGCTTCGGTAAAATAGTACTGCTTCATGAATAAACTCCTCGAACAAAATATAAACAAGCTGCTGATTTTGGCATGGCGCTGGAAGATACAGCAAAGCCATTCTGCGCAGGCGGAATGGCTGTTTGATTCCCGCTAATTTTAAAGGCGCGAAAATATACAAAATTAGGCGGTGGGTATCAACTTATTTTCGAAATTTATGATTGCGATTATCAGCGCTTGCGTGTAAATTCTCCGGCAAAAAAATCCAACAATGCCTCGCAAGAATTTTAATCCCGGCGTTTATTTAAACAGAATTCCCCGGCCCCGGCAGCGGGAGTTACAAAACAAACTTCTGCAGTGGTATCACGCGGCGCATCGTGTTTTGCCCTGGCGCAAGCAGCGGGGGTCATATGCCATCTGGGTTTCGGAAGTCATGTTGCAGCAAACCCAAACCGCCAAAGTGCTCGAGTATTATGCGCCATTTTTGCGCCGTTTTCCCCGGGTTGAAACCCTGGCCGCAGCGCCGCTCGATGACGTGCTGAAGGCGTGGGAGGGTATGGGTTATTATGCGCGCGCGCGCAATTTGCACCGCGCGGCAAAGTATGTTCACGAAAACTTGCGTGGCCGGCTGCCGCGGCACTATGAGGCATTGCTGCAGATTCCCGGTATTGGTCCGTACACCGCGGCAGCCGTCGCCAGCATCGCGTTCAATCGCGATCATGCCGTCGTCGATGGCAATGTCGAACGCGTGCTCAGCCGCCTGTTTCGCATTGCGCTTCCGCCCAAAGATCATCGCGCCAAGCAACTCTTTCGTGAGCTGGCGCAGGCCTTTTTGTATCCGGGGCGCGCGCGTGTGTGGAATCAGGCGCTGATGGAATTGGGAGCTTTAATATGTACCCCCAAGCGCCCCAAATGCAGCGAATGCCCCGCAAAAAAATATTGTTGTGCCTATAACCAATTGCGTGATCCGGCGCAACTTCCGGCGCGGCGCCGCAAGCCGGTGCTGCCGCATTACGATATTGTCGTCGGCCTGGTGAGAAAAAACAATCTCCTGCTTATCGACCAGCGCAAACCGGAGGGTTTGCTGGGCGGTTTATGGGAATTTCCCGGCGGCGGGGTCAACCCGGGTGAAACTCATGCGCAAGCATTGCCGTTGCGATTGCGCGAGGGCCTGGCGATCGAAACGGTGATGGGCAAAAATTTTTTGCAAGTTAAGCATGGCTATTCGCATTTTCGTGTGACGCTGCACGTGTATCACTGCGACTATATCAGCGGCGAGCCGCAAGCGTTAACCTGCCAGCAATGGAAATGGGTACACCCAAAGGATCTAAAAAATTATGCTTTTTCAACCGCGAATCGGCGCATCATCGCGGCGTTAATGCAAGAAGCTGGAAGCGTATGAGTTGTATGGCAAATCCAATAGACTTTTTTACCGTTGGCGCACGACGTTTGCCTGCCGCATATCTGTCGCAAGCGCTGAACTGGCAAAACATCGACAAGACGATGTTCGCAGCGCCGGCTCTTGACATCCGGCTGGGACTAACGACGCCCTACGCAGACGAAGAAACCATTGTTGACGATGACATCGGCTCGCGCATCGGCGAGCCGTGGAAAGTGATCCTGTTCAACGACGATATTCACACCTTCGACGAAGTCATTGTGCAGTTGCAAAAGGCGCTGGGCTGCGGCGCTAAGCGTGCTGAAAAAATCGCGTTCGAAGCGCATACTCGCGGCAAAGCCATCGCGTTTGACGGCGAATTTCCGGAATGCTTTCGGGTGGCCGGCGTGTTGCGCGAAATCCAGCTTATCGTAGAGATCGAAGGATAAAATGGAACAAAGCCATTACCACCTCTTTAACGAAATCCAGGAAAGCCATTGGTGGTTTCAAGCCCGCAATCAAATCGTCGCTGCCCTGTTGGATAAACACCTCGCGGCTCTCCCGCTTGACTCACAGAATCACTCCGGCGCCCAACGCTGCTTGATCGATGTCGGCTGCGGCACCGGCGCGATGTTGCCGATGCTGGCGCGCTTTGGCCGGGTTTATGGCATCGATAGTGAGCCGGAAGCCATTGCTTTGTGCCGCCAGCGCGGTTGTGAAGACGTATTTCTCGCCGATGATGCGCAATGGCGGGATAAGCGTTATGACGTGCTGACATTTTTCGACGTCATCGAGCATGTTGATGATGACAGCGGAATGCTCTCGCATTATCTGCGCTGGCTCAAGCCCGGCGGCCTGGTGATGATCACTGTGCCGGCATTCATGTTTTTATGGAGTGAACACGACGAAATCAATCATCATCGCCGGCGCTATACCAAAAAACAATTGGCAAATCTCATTGCGGCAAGCGGGCTTCAGCTCGATCGTATTTCCTACTACAACAGCTTGCTCTTTCCTCCGATTGCGTTTCTGCGGGTGCTGAAAAAACTCGTGCCCACAAAAGCGCGCCCGCCGCGCTCGGATTTCGAGTTGTCAAGTCCGCTAATCAATACGGCGCTCAAAACCATTTTTGCCTCCGAGCGATTTTGGTTGCGGCGCTGCTCGTTTCCTGCGGGCTTGTCGCTGCTATGCGTGGCGCGGAAACCAAATGGATAACCGGCTTTCCGGCGATTCACGAACGCCGGCATTTCGTCGTTGCCGGAACAGTGTTTGAGAAATCGATCAAATCAGATTAATCGCAGCCACGCCAAAAGCGCGGCTTGACATATGATGTCTCGCTCGAATTTTGTTCACAATATTCTCTTGCCGGCGTTGCCGGTTCTCGTCTTGCTGGGTCTGGCTTTGCCCAACTTGCGGCTGCCCGGGTTGCAATACGATGAACTTTATTACGTGCCGCCGGCCGTGCGCTTGCTCTATGGCGAGCTTGGCGGCGAGCCGATTGCGATCGATCCCTCCACGATCAATCTTTGGGGCCGGCCCTTTCCGTTGATGTTCAATTACTACACCAGCTTTCTGCGTACTTATCTCGCCTTGCCGGTTTTTGCCGTGTGCGGTGTGACACCTGAAAGTGTGCGCGGCATTTCCCTCGCGCTTGCCAGCGGCGCGCTCATTTTTGGATTTTTCTTCCTGCGCCGATTATTCCGCGATTATCGCCCGGCATTTTTAACCTGCCTGCTGTTGGCGTGCGACCCGAGTTTCGTGCTCTACAGCCGCCAGGATTATGCAGCTATCGGCACCATGATGCTTTTGAAAATGGGCGGATTCTGGGCTTTGCTCAAATGGTGGCAGGATAAAAAAAATCTTTATCTGTATCTCGGTTTGTTCTTGCTGGGATTGGGTATCAGCGATCGCGCCAGTTTCTTGTGGATCGTGTTTGCGTTGGCGCCGGCTGTTGCCCTGGTAAAATGGCGCGAAGCGTCCGCGGGCATGGCCGCGTTGTGGCGCGACAAAGGTACATTCTTCAGGGCAATGGCCGCGGCCGTTGCCGGCGCAGCCATTTTTCTTGCCTTCAATCTCGCCACTGGCGGCGGCACATTCATGCCGATGGCGCAAAATTTTGAGAAAACAGAATTGGGCGGCGTGAATAATCTGCAATTCTTTGATAACTTTTGGCTGCGCTGTCAAATGCTGACGGATTTGCTCGGCGGACATTATTTGCCGCAATCGTATGACAGCAACGGCGCGTATCAAACCACGGCCTGGCATTGGGGCCCCTCGCCGCTGGCATGGTTGATTCCCGCAGCCTTCATTGGGATTGTGCTGCAACAAATTCGAAGAAAACTGAAAAAACAAACCGCTGATGCGGCCCTGGTGTTTTTGCTTGCGCTCAGCTTTCTGATTTTCGTGCAAACCTGCTTCACGCCCACGAAATTAAGCGGGCAGCAATTGCTGTTGCTTTATCCGTTTCTTCATGCGCTGGCAGCCGCCGCCCTCGTGAACATGTTCGATTTCTTTTCTTCAAACACGCGCACGAAACTTGTTGCCGTCCGTTTCGGGACTGTTTTTTTGCGCATGAAAACCGCAATCGCAGTGGTTGGCGTCGCTATTGTTTTGTTGCTCTCGGCCTGGCCGGTTTTCACTTATCATCGCGCTATTCTAACAACCGGCGGAAAAGGCGTTTGGAGTGATGCGATTTACACGATGGCTGATTTTCTGCGCGAACATCCCGGCAAAACCGTGGTGTGCATGGACTGGGGTTTCAATCAAAACCTGCTTTCGCTCAGCGCCGGAAAAATCAAAACCGAGCGCAATTACTATGCACACCGGCGCATGCCGCTCGAACAGCTTGCGGCGCGTTTTGATGAACAACATTGGTTTCTGTTTCATGCGCCGCAATACACGCTGCAAGCCTGGCCACGAGAGGATTTTAACGAAGCGTTGCGCCTTCATGCAAGTGCGGTGGATACCGTGAAGAAATTTTTTCAACGAAATGGCGAGGAAGTTGCTTATCTGCTGCAAATCAGCTCTGGCGCTGGCCGATAAAATCGGCGCTACGCTGTCTGGTTGCTCCAAGACGGTTAACTATAACGCAATCTTTCAGACGAACACGACTTAATCCCCCGTACCCAGAAATTGGCTGCTTGAGGTGACGGCGCCACCTTCCTCTCTGAATGGGTGCCACAAAACGACCCATCCCACAAAGATTTCCTCCTGCCACTTTTGCTTATTTTTTCAGAATTTAATGCAGAAATTCGACGCTGGAAGCGCCTTTCTGTGGCACCCATTGGCATATTCTAACCAGATATTTTTTGACACTCCTATTTTTGTTTTTAATAGAATTGCGTTTGCTCTTAAAGATTTGGCAAGTAGTTTGCTAAGGAAGATGTCTAATTAAATAATTTCGATAATTGGTTGTAATTTATATCATATTTAAAATATAGACAAAACATAAATTAAATTAATTATTGATATTTTAATTTTGACTTAACATCGATGAGTTATTTTGCCAAAAATCTACCGGATAATATGGACCAGCTACAGGAGTAAGAAGTGAAAAAAAATAATTGGCGGTTTGTTTTTGCGGCGATAGTACTTCTTGGACTTTTTCCTTTGCACGGCCAGGCGACGCAACGCAGCGCGGCATCCGTGGTAAAGGAGCCCAGAAAGTTGTCAACGGTTTTGCGCAATTATAACAATTGCCTGCGCGCCGAGGTCGAGGGCGTGGTTGAATCCGCGATTTTCCACACGATCATCCTGCGCCTCAAAGCGCCACAGGAAGATTACTCCAAACTTATCGCCGAATTGCAGCGCCTGTCATTCGCAGCCGGCAATCCGAGGCTGCGCTATCAAGCCTTTCTCGGCGCCACGCTTCTGGCGAATGCCGAGCAATTTCTCGATGCCGGCCAAAGCGAACACCTGCAAACGTTCACGGATGATCGCCGCGTGGAGTTTTTTGCTGAGATTGCGACACTGCTGGAAAATCAGTTTGCCGATTTATAGAAGTCGTTGTTTTTCTCTTCCTCGCAGGATGCGAGGAAATTTATTCGCCGCATTGATGTGCCGTCGTAGCCTGGATTTGTCGCAGGCCGAGCTAGTTGCGCGACCTGAGTTTGTCGCGCGGTCTGAGCTTTTCGCGCGGCCTGAGCTTGTCGCGTAGCCTGAGCTTGTCGCGTAGCCTGAGCTTGTCGCGTAGCCTGAGCTTGTCGCGTAGCCTGAGCTTGTCGCGTAGCCTGAGCTTGTCGAA
>SZPB01000290.1 GCA_030263535.1 Cytophagia bacterium CHB2 | reverse complement strand
AGCTTGCGGTTGACCCACACTGGCTCCCAGTATGCCTGGCCAAAGGCCCAACGCGCCAGTGAAGTCACCACGGCATAGATAACAAGCAGCGTTGCCACCGTCAGGAGCGTATTGCCCACGCCGCTAAACAGATTGTTGCGCAGCCAACCGACAATTCCCAATTGGCTTATGGGCGGGCGCTGGGCTGGCCTGGGATGGGCCTGGTTGACCCAGACTGGCGCGTCAAAGTCTGCTTGCCCCACGTCACTTGCCCGTGCACCACGTCGCCACAAACAAACAGCGCAATTATGATTGCCGCAATACGCCGCCCTAACGGCAATTGCCACAACCGATAAAAATGAGTCAATGGCTTCATGAAGGCTCTCCACACATCGCTCGCAGGGAACAGCAGTTGAATTTAATGCAAACGTTTGCACAAATTGGTTTTGTCAAACATGACCTCGTGGCTTTATAATTAAAACTCGGTCTTAAACTGAAAAAACCATTGCCGCGGCGGCACTTCGTAGGAATACCACTCCCATTCATCATCCTCCCCCGAAAACCAATTCGGCGGCAGACGATCACGCTCAGGTAAATTAGGATTTTGATGCCAGCGTACCAAATCGTCGCCATAAACCAAACGCAAAAATTTCGAATCGAAGAGATTGCGGACTTCCATGCTGAACTCGGTGTGCAAGCCTGCCCACTTGAACCCTTTGGTCGCCTTCACATTGGTTTGATAATAGCTGAACCAGCGCCGGTTGTTGGGCTTGGTGGAAATATCACCGGGCGCATGATAGGTGTAAGGCTGGCCGCTGCGCCACCAAAAATAAACATTCACATTAAAATCGCTGAGCGGCTTCACGCCCGCCAGCTTCGGCCCGCGCCCCGGCTCGATGTACAAATTCGCCCAGCTTTTGATGCGATGAAAGCTGCTCCACGCCCCCTCGCCTTGCCGCAAACCTTTCGGCACATTCACGCGCACCGAGCCGGGCTGATGCAATTGGCTAAAACCGACTTCGCCGTCGAACGACCAAAAAATATCATGGCTCGCGCCGAAATTGAGCGGGCCCTGAAAACGCGTATCCAGCTTGGTTTCAATGCCGCGCACGTCGGAATAGCCGGAGTTGCTCAACATCAGCGCTTTGGTGGTGTTGTATTGCGCGGCATACACGCCGGTGATAACGTTGGCTTCTCGGCTGGCATCTTTGTAATAGCCGGTGAGATCGAGCTTCAAGCGATTGGCGATGTTGTAATCCACCCCCAATTCATATTGAATGGTGCGCTCGAAGCTCATCTCGGCATTGCCATACCAGCCCTGCCATTCTTCCATGTAGGTAATTTGATCCGCATAGGGATCGAGCACGGTGTTCATGTCTTCCGTATAATTCACAAACGGAAAGCCGAACATTTTTGTCCACGACGGGCGCTGATAGAAATGGCCGTATACAAAATGCAACACGGAATTTTCGCTAATGGGATGCGAGATGCCCAAACGCGGCGAAAACGCCGTTTGCAATTTCGTGCGCTCAAGCTCGGGATTGCCGGGATAACCCAACGGCTTGCTCGGATCATGCCCGGGCGTGGTGGGTTGCATCGCCAACGGATCATAGCGATTCTTGGGCGCGGAACGGTTTTGATGAAAAAAATCCAGACGCACGCCGGCATTCACCACCAAGCCGGGAAACTCCATTTTATCTTGCGCATACACATTGCCTTCGTAAGGCTTGCCGTCGAACACGTTCAACAAATTCCAGCGATTGCCGCCTTCGTAAACGCCCATAAAATGGCGATAGTTGAAATCAAATTGCCGGAATCCTGCGCCCGTTTTCAACTGATGATGCGCCGTGATTTGGCTGGTGTAATCGGCTTTGAGCTGGAACACTTCGCTCTGGTTGTCGGTGAACGTATGAAAATAGCCCTGTTCGAGAAAGCGATTAACCATCTTCTGCGTGTCGTCGCGGCGCGACCATAAACTGTCGGCAATGATATGATTGCGATCGGAACGATCCATCTTGTCACGCAAATAGCTCAGATTGATTTCATAAAAAGATTTGCTGTTCAGCGCGTGCGTGAAGCGCGCATAGATTTGCGACCAGCGGCGCAACTCCGGCCATTGGCGGTAAATCGCGCCTTCGGGATTATATTTCGCGCGGGCGTATTGCTCATCCACCCGCATGGGCGCCAACCAGGCGGATTCCTGCGCTGACTCGATCGTGTTGAAATTGACTGCCGGGTAATCCGCGCTTTCGTAACCGCCATAAAATCCGCCCAGGCGCAATTTGAGCGACGGTGAAAATTTATAATTCAAATAACCTTGAAAGTTGAATTCGGGATTGTACGGCAGGGATTGCGGGAATATGCTCACACCTTTTTTGTAACGGCCCGAAACGAGAAAACTCAAATCATCCGTCAACGACCCGAACAGCGTCGCTTCGATTTCCGGTTCGGCGCGGTCGGCATATTTTGCCAGTGTGCTGTTGGGCGTAATCGACTTGCGCCACGCCGACAGCAAAGAATCGGGGTTTTGGCCGTAAAACGGGCCGCTGTTGGGATTTTGCGATTGTTGTGTCCAATAGTTCAGATCGAAAAATTTATAATCATAGTTTTCTTTGCTGTAAAAATTCGGACCAAAATGATATTTGCCTGCCGGGCGCAAACGCGTGATCACCGTGCCGTGCAGCCCCTCGCCCGCTTCTTTGGTAACGATGTTGATCACCGCGGAACGGCCCTCGCCATATTCCGCATTGTAGCCGCCGGTAAGCAACGAAATCTGTTCAATGGTCGAGGTATTGAATCCGGTATAATTATCGGAAAGCAAACCGCTGTTCACGCTGAGATTGTCGAGCATGTACACCGCTTGCACGATGGAACTGCCGCGAATATACGTCTGCGTCTCCCCGCGCGTCCAGGCCACCGCGGGCGGCGAGCTGATGATGCCGGTTTGAATTTCAATCGCTTCCCTAACCGTGCGCACCCAGGATCGCTTCATCTCTTGAATGGTCATCACCTGCTCGCTGGCCGTGAGATCATGCTCGATCGCCGGCCGCTCCGCCGTCACCGTAATCATCTCGCCTTCAATCAACGCCGGTTTGAGCGCCGCTTGCAGTTGCGTCGTGCGATCGGCATGCACCAACACGTCCGTTTGGGTTATTCTCTCATATCCGAGGTAGGAAAACGTGACGGCATAAACGCCCGGGGGAACACTCAAAATGAAAAATTCGCCTTTGGGATTGGTGGAAGCGCCCAGAGTCGTTCCTTCAATGAAAACGATTGCGCCAAACAGCGGCTCTTTGGTTTGCCGGTCCGTAATCACCCCGGCAATTTTGCCGGTGGTTCCGGCAAAGGCGGTGGCGGACAAACAGACGGCGAGGCAGGACGGCATAAGGAAAGAAAACCAGCGAGGAGCGTTTCTGTTCATCGAATACTCCATGCGAATGAAACGGGGCAGCAACTCAGGAAGCTTGCCGGACCAGGGCAAGAGAAGATTTGCGCATGACGGAATCCCGCACGATCAAACGCGGCTCCAACAAAATGCGGCGGCGCTCTCCGTTCGGCGTGCGCAAGCGGCGAAACAGCAATTTGACCGCCATTTCGCCCATTTTTTCCACAGGCTGCGCCACCGTGGTCAAGGCGGGAGAAAGATAGGTGGCAAAACTGGGGTCGTCAAATGTGATAAGAGAAACATCCTGCGGCACACAATAATGATCTTCCTTCAGCGCTTCCAACGCGCCCATGGCGATCAAATCACCGGCAGTGAAAATCGCCGTGGGCGGCTCTTGCAATTTAAGCAACAGCTTGGTTTCCAAATAACCGTTATAGTTGCGAAAATCATCACCCACAATCAAACGCTCGTCGAGCGGAAGATGGCTTTCTTGCAAGGCCTGCTTATAGCCCTGCAAACGGCCTTCGTTGACATAGGTGCCGGACAGGCCTTGAATAAAGGCAATGAGACGATGGCCCTCCCGAATCAAGTATTGCGTGGCGAGATATGCGCCGCGAAAATTATCGACGCTTACCGCATCCACCGCGAGCCTGTCAAAGCAGCGATCGACCATCACCCACGGCACACCGGCGGTTTCGATCTGCTTTAAATGATTCGCCTCTTGTCCGACCGAAGCGATAATCAAACCGTCGACTTTCTTCTCCAACAAAATTTTTATGGATTCCGCTTCGATCGCCGTGTTTTCATCGGCATCGTAAACGAAAATGCTGTAGCCGGATTTGCGCAATTCTCCGGCAATGCTTTTGACCAGCGTTGCAAAAAAGGGATTGGAAATATCCGGCACGATCACGCCGATTTCGTGGGTTTGATTGAGGCGCAAGCCACGCGCGAGCTTGTTTGGGCGATAACCCAGCTCTTCCGCGGCTTTACGAATCAATGCTTTGGTGGCAGCGCTGATTTTGTATTTATTGGAATGGTCGTGGAGCACACGCGAGACGGTGGAAACCGAAAATCCCGTTTGTTGCGCAATCTCGAGTAAGCGGGCACTCATGAAGCGGCCTTTTGGTTACACATGCTCTGCGAGTGGTTTGAAGGATAACAAACCTGTCAATCAATGCAAACGATTGCACTGACAATAGCATTTTGAAATCACATTGTCAAGCAGTTTTCAAAAATTTGTACTCGTTGGGATGTGTTACGTTTTTTTTGTGGAGGGAAATGTGGAAATACTTCAACCGTTTTCAATCAGATTTGCCTCACTCCCGCCTTGATTGCGGCTTGAATTTGCCCTTGAATCCAATTCCCGCCTCGAGGGTGAGTGCCTTTATGTCTCCTGCAATCGAAACGCCTGGAATGATGAACCCATAGGATTCCGGAGCTCAATCGAAACGGAATCCCATCGTAACGCCGACTCCCACGGCCAATGCGCTGCCGCGAGATTCGCCCCGTGGTAGCGCTATTGCCATGCCAGCGCCGGGCAATAAAATCCCTTCAATCCGACTCCGATCTCACTGCCATAAAGTCGGCTTTGCCTGCCGATTCCCGCTGCGCCGGAAAAGAAAAGCCCAACAAAACCTTTCTCGACGAGTGCTTGCTGGCTCAAGGCCAGCGCCGGGAACAAGAAAACCAGAAAACAGTCGCGCGTATTTTCATAAATGCCTGCATTCGAGCGAGCGGATGACGCTTTCCACCGCCTTGAGTTGATGATCTCGATGTGCGTCGAAATGGCGTTGGAGAGTTTTGGACATAGCGTGGCAAAAATTGAATTGAAGATGAAAAAACTATTGCCTATATTTTCAACGTCTGTATAAGACCTTACAAACACTCTCCTCACAATGAAAAAGGAGTCCACATGCCGCAAACAACCGTTGAAGAAATTCTGACTGCGGTGCGACAATTGCCAAGCCGGGAGCGCCGGCGGTTATCAGAGCTTTTAGACCGCGAACGGGAAATCGAGCCGCAAGAAAATGAACCCCAGGCATCGCCGCTCGAATTCTCTCAACCTCGCCCCACCGCCGAAATTCCTGCCAGCCGCGAGGCGGAGATGCAATGGCTGCTCGATCATCCGAATTTCTGGGACCAGCATCGCGGCGAGCACGTCGCGCTTTGGGGCTACGAAATGATCGCCGTTAGCAAGGACGCAAAAGAAGTTTATGCCGAAGCTCGGCGGCGTGGAATCAAGTTTCCTTTTGTGCAATATCTGCCCGTGCATGAGCACGAATGGTACTTGGGCATGTCCAATCAACCTGCTGTCGAGCCTTGAGCGATGCCGCAATTAGAATTCGAATATCAATTCAACTATCGCCCTTTTGTTCTTGAAACGGCCAGCCAAAAAACGCTAACGCCACCGTTTCCCGTGATCGAAATAGCGCTGGCTGATAACGACTTGACACGAACGGCACTGGCATTGATCGATTCCGGATCGACTTTTTCGCTGTTTTCTCGAGAACTGGCCGACGTATTGGGCATTGAGGTTTTGCAGGGACGAGTGCAAAAGTTGTCCACCTTGGGCGGCCCTTTGCTCGCTTATGGCCACGAAATTGATCTCGAAATCACGCCCAACCTCCACTACAAAACTGAAGTGCTTTTCTCAGAATATCCCATTCCGCGTAATTTGCTGGGGCATAACGGCTTCCTGGATCGCGTTGCTGTGGCTTTGCGAAGCAAATACGGGTTGATTTATCTTCACCCTGAAATTTAGAATTTTTGCTTTTTCCCGCCTTTCGTCAAAATCTTCAAATAATGCTCAGCCGGCACACATCAGCCAGTCGCATCTTGGCTTGATCCGTCAGCGCGCTGTCGAGGCAGGCGAGAATGTCCTCGGACTTCGACGAGACCTCGGCGAGCTCGGTCGAGCCGCTCAGTCGAGTCGCGCGAAGCTCCAAACGTTTGATGGTGGCTACTTTGATTTTAGGATCAAGGCAAATGAAGAGCCGGTGGCCACAGCGGATAAAAAGACTCTATCTATGGCGGTACTCTGCTCATTGAAAGTACATCTGGCCCTACTTGAGCGCTGATTGATTCACCTCCGCCCGCCCACGGGGCAAAACCCGTAAAGACAGGGCGATAATCGATGTTCATGCTGCGGAAGTGCTGGCGTTTTTATTAAACACTTTTTTCTTCCATAGCCTGTTTGGCTTTATACCAACCCCTCGCTGTAAACAATTCGTGGAATCGGAAAGTTGCTGTTTGCGAGATAGCGACGATCCAGCCATCCTGCGGGTTGTGATGGCTGTAAAAATGCATATTCATAAAAAGAATTTGTAAGTCTCATGTGTTTCGCTTAAATTTTTGGGCATGGATATCGAGGTTATCAAGGCGAAAGGTCGGGTTAACGAATTCCCGTTGAGCGAGCACGCGAGCCTTGATCCCTGGACGCGAGGAAAATGAAATATGAAAAACAACCAATGCCCTTTCTGCGGCTCTGAAGATTGCGAAGAACGCCGAGTTGAATATATTTACCGGCGCAACGACAAGTACCTGATCGTTCGCGATATGCCCTGCGAAGTCTGCTTGCGCTGCGGCGAGCGCTATTACCCCGCAGAAGCTTTGCTGGCTGTCGAGGCTCGATTCAAAGCCATTCACGATAAACAAAGAGAAGCCAAAGAAACTTTGGCGATTCCTGTAGAGTCGTTCGTGCCTCTTACGGTCCAAGCTGGCTAAAATGGAAATAACCCTATGCCTACACAAGTCACCATCGAAATCGATGAGATGGGACGTGTAATACTTGCGCCTGAGCTTCTTAGTGCCTTACGGCTTTCTCCTGGAACCGCCCTTGTGTCAGAGCTGAAAGAAGGGAGAATCGTATTGGAGCCGCTCCCAGAAGACCCGGAGCTCATCGAAAAGGATGGCCTACTTGTCGTTCGCCCCCGCATAACGGGGAATATCGCGAACTGGGTTCAGCAGGATCGCGATGACCGCATCACCAGTTTGATCAGGGAGTTCAGATGAAAATTGGGTACTTCCAATAACGTCAGCTTGATGATAGATGATTACTCAGGAACAAATTCAGGCGGTTGCTCACCAAATCGCCCAAAAGTTTAATCCGCTCAAGGTCCTTTTGTTCGGTTCCTACGGCCGCAATGAAGCCCATCCTCGCAGCGATGTTGATCTGCTCGTCATCCTTGAAGATGATCAGCGCGTCGACGACCCCGAAGTGGAAGTTGCCACGAGTGTAACCCATTCCTTCCCGATGGATATTCTCGTGCGGTCGCCGCAACAAGTGGCTGAGCGCTTGCGAATGGGTGATAGCTTCTATCGGGATATTGTCGAGAAAGGGGTGGTGCTTTATGAACGCCCTGGTGGCTGAATGGCTTGCCAAAGCCGAGCAGGATTATCATTCTGCCCGGCGTGATTATCGGGCAAGAAAGTTTCCGAATTACGACGGCGCGGGTTTTCACGCACAGCAGTGTATTGAGAAATACCTCAAAGGCTTTTTGGTGTCCTGCGGGCAGCCCTCGGCTTGGGGACACGATCTACTCGCCATTACTGAAAAATGCCTACCGTTTTTTCCAGAGTTGGAATTAGAGAAACCGTTGTTGGCATTACTTACAAAGTTTGGCGTGCGGTATCGTTATCCTGGGGAATCCGCATTGAAAGCTGACGCCAAGAACGCGATCAAGGCAATGGAACAATTACGCAAGCTTATCCGCGAAAAGCTGAAGCTATCGGATTGATGGATCTGCACCGGGCCCAATTTACCCAGCTTTGCAAGTCGCAGTTTCTTCTTCTCATACCAAGCCTCCAAATCTGCAAATCGAGAAACCTTCACGCAGCGGCCTTCGATATTTTTTTCAGCGCCTCCGCTTTAGCTTGTGGTCGATGTTGATACTTTTCAACTTTTCCAACTGACACATTCTCAAAAGTTGCCGCATAATCCGCCGCGCTCAATACGGTGTCATAAAGGCCAATGTCCTCGCCCTCGTGTTTATTGATGTCCAAATATGTCAGGCTGGCGTCTTCGTAACGTTTGAACTTGTAAACGGCGTCATTCATTAATGCGCTGTTGAAGACACCAAG
>SZPB01000289.1 GCA_030263535.1 Cytophagia bacterium CHB2 | reverse complement strand
ACGGCATGAAGGTGGACGCGCACGGCAACATTTTCGGCGGCGGTCCCGGTGGCATCTATGTTTTTTCGCCGCCAGGCAAACATCTCGGCACCTTTGATTTCGGCGTGCCCACGGGCAATTGCAACTGGGGTGAAGAGGGCTCGACGCTTTTTATCACTTCGAACACTGCTGTCTATCGCATCAGGCTAAATACGAAGGGCGCGGGGTTCTAAGACCGGATTGGTGGATTATTGGCGTATTGCAGCGCCAGAAATTCCAGCAATTCAGAAATCCAAATACTTCAGGAGATGATTCATGCCGGCTAAAAGAACTCTTGCATTGAGCTTCGCCGCATTAGCGCTTTTTTCAACGCGCGCGCTGAGCGCGCTCGCACAACAAGACAGCCCGCCCCGGGTTCTGTTTAAATTTGGCGTCTATCACATCAAAAAAGGCCGCAGTTACACCAATATTTACGACATTGGTAATCTCGCGGCGGAGTTGGCAGAAGCCAACAACAATCATTCGTTTCTCTTATTCGTGATCGGCGTGGCAGGCACGCAGAACGCTTATCTGCCTTTTGTGGGAAACGAAGCAGACAAAAACAAAAAGATCGACGCCGTTACCACTTATGATCTTGCCGATATCAAGCCTTTTTTGGCGGCAGCCGATCAAAAACTCTGGACGGTGTTCGACCTGCGTCCGCTGCGTCCCTTGCTGCACGCGCAAAAGCTGGGTTCCTTAGCCCCAAACACAAAAGAATTGATTTGGGGTTATGATGCGGTTTTGGTGATGCCACAAGTGCGGGCGGCGACATTATTCAATTAAAAAGATTGGAGCATTCAGGCGGAAAGTATGACATCGATAGCCAGGAGAATATCGAAGAAATGAATCGAGCAAGATGCGCTTTTCTCTTTTTGTTGATTTTTGCCGCATTCGTGAACGCGCAAACTCATTCTGCAAAGTTTTACTCTCGGGCAAGCAGTTTTTTCGGCAAATACGTTCACGAAGGCCGAGTCGATTATGCGGCCATCAAAAAGAATCCGCGAGCAATGCAGGAAGTTATTTCAACGCTGGCCAGTTTTGACTTAGAAAGGCTGACTGACGCCAATGGCGAAAAGGCATTTTGGATAAACGCCTATAATCTGCTGGTTATCAGCTCTGTGGTCAGCCGCTACCCCGTCAAATCTCCGTTGGACGTTTCGGGTTTCTTTGATCGCGCCAAGCATCGCGTTGCCGGCGATTCGCTGACATTGAATGAAATTGAAAACGACAAGCTGCGCAAAAAATTCAATGACGCGCGCATTCATTTCGCGCTGGTGTGCGCGGCCAAAGGTTGTCCAACTCTGCTCGATTACGCATACCTCAGCGAGAATTTGGACGAGCAACTCGACTCGCGCGCCCGGGCTACACTCAACGATGCCGCGTACGTGCGCGTGAACTCCGGCGCCCGGAAAGTTCTTCTCTCGGAAATTTTCAGATGGTACGAGGCCGATTTTGCCAGCGGAGGGAGAACGGTTATCGACTACATTAATCAATATCGCACCGAGAGAATCCCGATCGACTTCTCGATCGACTTGATTCCTTACGATTGGACCCTGAATGCGTCTTCCGAATAGGAAACGGCGCGACCACAAATTAGCAAAGGATTGCCCTGTGCAACACCTAAAACGCCTTTTCTTAACGACCGCCCTTTTTCTCGTGGCCTGCGTTGGCACTGATTTCATCGCTGAGCCGGCCATGACAGTGCCGGCACGGATTGTCATCGCTCCAACAAACACGGCCGTGGAGGTGGGCAAAACCACCGGCTTTCAGGCCGCCTACTATGACAACCAGGGAAATCAAATTCCTGATGTCGCGTTTCAATGGAGCAGCTCCGATCCGAACATTGCTTCAATAGACGCCAACGGCCGGGCCTCGAGCCACGACACCGGTCAAACGAAAATCACTGCCCGTGCGCGTGGAGTGACGAGCGGCGCGGCCATCCTGACGGTGGTGGCCAACCCCAATCAAGTTGCCCGTGTCGTCGTTGTGCCGGACAGTGGCAACATCGGTATTGGCGGAACGCTGCAATTCGCGGCCCTCGCCCAAGACTTAAACGGCCCGATGTTGAGCGACTGAACTGCCAATTGGCGCAGCTCGGATGCAACCATCGCGACGGTGAGCAGCACCGGTTTGGCAACCGGCCTCCAGCCAGGCAGAGTGAATATTCGCGCGACAGTCGATGGCGTCGAAAGTTCGGCAGTTCGTCTCACCATTTTGGGAACAAGCCGTAGCGGCACGTTTACTAGAAATCCCAACACCTCTTATAACGTCAGCGGCACGGCGACGCTCGCGCAACAGCCAAATGGCAGTCTCGTCCTGCGATTGGGCAGCGATTTCAGCAGCAGCAATGGCCCGCGACTCGAAGTTTTTCTCTCTACCACCAGCACCGTTGGCACCAACAGTCTCAATCTTGGCCGGCTGCAGCGAACTTCCGGCGCGCAGAGTTACAACGTGCCGGCTGGCGTGACGCTGACAACTTACAACTGGGTGATCATTCACTGCGTGCCGTTCAACGTAACATTTGGCTATGTGCAGTTGCGATAGAACCTCTGGCGGTTCCCGGGCTGGCCGGCTAAGGGAAGCTATGCCGGTAATCGGGTCAAGCGAAGAACCAGCCGGCAAAACAGAAGGAAAAAAATTGTGAGACGCACTTTCGTTTATATGGCCACCCTCGCGGGTCTTATCCTGGCATCCGGCGGCGCTCATGCCGGCGCCTGGACACAAAAACGCGGCTTGGGCTACTACGAGCTGAAGTTCTACTTTGTTCGCGCCGATCGTTACTATGAGCCGGATGGCAATGTCATCACCATTCCGACTTTGGGAGAGTATACCTTCAGCTTCTACAGCGAATATGGCCTCACGGAGTGGCTGACTTTGGCGGGTGAATTTCCTGTCTACAAGCACATCACGCTGAACCGTCAAGTCGGCCGCAGCACCGGTTTTGTCTATTTTCCCGGCGACTCGGTCAGCGGAATTGCCGATGCCGAAATTGGCGTGCGTGTCGGCTTGCTGCGCAGCGGGCCGACAGTGCTCAGCGCCGGTTTGAAGTTCGGTTTGCCATTTGGCGACAACAGCCAACCGAACGGTCTGCTCACCGGCGACCGCGAGTTCAACCAAATCCTCTCGCTGCAGCTTGGGCATTCCTTCCATCCGATGCCGATGTACTTCACCAGCGAGGCCGGCGTCAACAACCGCGCGAACGGCTATTCGGATGAGTTCCGCTATGAGGCGGAGGTTGGCTGCACGATTGCCCGCGTTCTGACGGTCAATTTCAAAATGAACGGCGTGGAGCCGTTCCGCAATGGCGATGACACGGTCACGGGCGGCATGGGCGGCTTGTATGCGAACAACCAACGATATCTCGCTTATGGCCCGGGGGTGTTTTACAATTTCTATCAAAATTTCGGCATCAACACGCGCGTTGCTTTTGCGGCGTATGGCGAAAATGTGCTGGCCAAGCCACAGTACTTTTTCGGCATTTATTTGAAGCAGTGAGGGTACAATTGCCGACGGAACGGCAGCGAACATCTGCCGGAAGGCACAGCCCTGGCGACCAGCCTTCCCAACGAAACCGGTCGGGCGCGGCACAGGCTGCGGCAATGGATGTTTGAGGCGGATATGTTGGCGCCGGTCTTCAATTTCTGAAAGATAGATCCAGTTCACCATGGCGCTTGTAAAAGCAAAAGGAGAATCAAATGCTTATGCAACTTCCAGCTTTCGTTGCCGCTGTTGCTCTGCTGGTCGGCGGCAACGGCAATTTGAAAATCAGAGGCTACGATCCCGTTGCTTATTTCACTGCCGGTAAACCGGTTAAAGGTGATTCCAAATTAGAACAGGAATGGCGGGGAGCAACGTATCGTTTCTCCTGCCGGGAGAATCTGGTGCGGTTCCAAAAAGAGCCGGAAAAATATGCGCCACTATATGGCGGCTATTGCGCCTATGCGGTCAGTCAAGGCTATACGGCGCCGGTCGACCCCGAGGCCTGGGATATCGTGAACGGCAAGCTGTATCTCAACTACAGCAAGGCGGTCCAGAAAGAATGGCGTGAAAAGCGGGACGAGTACATCGCCAGCGCCGACCGGAACTGGCCCGGACTGCGTGCCAAGCAACAGCAAAAGGATGACTAGGCGCTTGTGAGCGCCCTATCGACAGAAAATTGTCGCCAGCAAAGAAGTCGCTTTGTTGCTGCCCGAAGGGCCACCTTCCCCAAGCGGAGTCTTGGGAAAAGCATAGTTTCTTCAAAGTGAAATCGTTGCCCTCTAGGCAAGAGATTTCTCCAACGGATTGAAACAACCCGGCGGATATTTTTTGTCCGCTGGGTTGCTTCAATCCGTTGGCGATTCCCTTTGAGTTGCGGTTTATCGTTGGGGCTTCGTGACTATGATTTGTACAAGTTGTTCCGCGTGTCATTCAGAAGGAATCTTGCGAGGTACTGGGCACCGTGCTCTAATCATCACAGGATCCTTGCAGGATGACATGCGTGGTGGCCATACAGTTCAAGGTAACAGACCACGCGTGTGCTGTCTGGCAACGCCGTCCGGCAGCATTCGAGTCGAACGTTTCGCAGCCATAAAGGAGAGTTACCATGTTCTGCATTCATTGCGGCAGCCGTGAGCACAGCAGCGGCCAGCACAAACCCTGCGCCTATTGCGGCGGAGACGCGCACAGCAGCGGCGCGCACAAACCGTGTGTGCATTGCCGCAGCAGCGAGCATGCCACCGGCGAACACAAGCCGTGCGTGCACTGCGGCAGCAACGAACACGACTCGAATGCCCACGCCTGAGACCGGAAATTTTCCGGGGGGCCGGCTGTAAGGATTGTCCGCCGCCCGCGACGAATATAGGAAAGGAGGCACTCATGACAAGAGAAGCACCGGCCAATGCTCGACCTCTCGGCAAGGCAGGCGAACGCGAGTCCTTTGAAGCCCTCGCCATGCCGCTGCTCAACCAACTTTACTATACCGCGCTGCGGCTGACCAGGAATCGGCTGGATGCTGAAGACCTGGTGCAGGAAACGTTTCTGAAGGCGTGCCGCTTCTATCACCAATTCACTCCCGGCACCAACTTTGGCAGCTGGATTTCCCGCATCCTGATCACGAACTTCATCAATCGTTACCGCAGAAAGAAGCGCGAGCCGCGCTGGGTAAGTCTCGAGGCGGGCAATGCCGTCATTCCCCACGAGGAAACACATGACGCCGGCCGGCTGTCCAGTGCCGGGGTGGTGGAGAACTACCAAGATTTGTTTGATGACACCATCGCCACTGCGCTCAACCGCGTGCCGGAGCATTATCGCATGATCGTGCTGCTCTCCGACGTGAGCGGCTTGAGCTACAAGGAAATCGCGCACGCGGTCGGCTGCCCGCTCGGCACAGTCATGTCGCGGCTGAGCCGGGGCCGCAAGCTGCTGGGGCGCATGTTGAACGCTTATGCGTCTACCCACCGCCACGTGCGTAATGCGCCGGCAGGTGTTGCCCGCCGGCAGGCGTCCATGATGGTGAGCTGAAGCTCGGCATTTCCGCGCGGGCGCGACGAAGGATGGCATCTGTTCAAAACCGTGGCTGCAACTTAAATCAAGGAGTCTTTGCGATGGAATTGACCAAAACACAACTCGTCCTGAGCTGGGCGTTGCGGCTGGTGGCAGCCGGGATTTTGCTGCAGACGCTGTTTTTCAAATTCACCGGCGCGGAAGAGTCGAAATATATCTTTAGCACGCCGGGCGTTGAGCCCTGGGGCCGCATCGGCTCGGGCGTTGTCGAGCTGATCGCCGCGGTGCTGCTGCTCGTGCCGCGCACCACCACCCTGGGCGCATTGCTTGCGCTCGGCGTGATGAGCGGCGCGATTCTGAGCCATCTCACCGTTCTCGGCCTCGAAGTCAAAAACGACCGCGGCCTGCTGTTTGCGCTGGCGGTGATGGTGTTGCTGGCGAGCGCGGGCGTGCTCTTCCTGCACCGTTACGAGATTCCCCTGCTCGGCGACAAACTGCGCCCGCATGCCGCTTGAGGGCAATACTGAATTCCAGCGGACTGCAACTGTAATTGGGTATCCGTCCAAAAACACTACCGCCCGGGCGCTTTGTCACGAGCAAGAGCGAGTTTCATCTGACTTGTGCACGCTTCGGGGCCACGCGCCCGGGCGGTTTCTGCATTTCTGGACAGACCCTACTTACCCGGGCAGCGGCATCGTCGCCGGCCCGAATAGACAATCCCACGGCCTCGGAAGAAGAATCCTGCGCCGTGGGATTTCCTTTCTGTGGCGGGATCATTTCACCCTCCCCCTTGCGGATTGTCCGATTTTTCTTATCATACGTCTCACGAAAGCCGAGATGAAGACTGGCATGCCCGCTGTAATTGCGCTTGGTGAGATCGTCTGAATTTCGATCACAAGGAAAATTGGCGTGATCCCGGGCTACAAAATTCTGGCCGAGATTCATCGCGGCCGCAAACGCATCGTCTATCGCGGCCTCCGGCTGCCGGAGGAAGCGCCGGTGATTATCAAGGCGCTGGGTAACGAGCTGCCGCAGCCGGCGGCCGTGGCGGAAATGCAGCGCGAGTACGACCTGCTCAAAAGCCTACCCATCGCGGGGATCGCGAAAGCCTGCGCGCTGGAATTGCATCCCCCCAATCCGGCATTGATCCTGGAAGACCTCGGCGGTGAATCCTTGCGGCACTTGCTGGACGCCCGCGGAATCACGCTTGACCTGTTTTTTGAAATCGGGCTGCAGCTTGCCGCCACGCTCGCGGCCATCCACCAGCACGGCATCATCCACAAAGACATCGCGCCGAAGAACATCGTCGTCAATCCCGTCAGCCGGCAAGTCCAGCTCATTGATTTCAGCATCGCCTCACGGCTTCCCCATGAAAATCAAAAGATCAGCCCCCCCAATCTGCTCGAAGGAACGTTAGCCTACATGTCGCCGGAGCAAACCGGGCGCATGAATCGGTCGATTGATTATCGCACGGATCTTTATTCGCTCGGCGTTACTTTCTACGAGATGCTCACCGGCAGGCTGCCGTTCGAGCTGGCTGATCCGTTGGAATTGGTGCACGCCCATATTGCAAAAGCCCCGGCGCCGCCAGAGAGGCTGAATCCTGGTGTGCCGAAAGCGCTTTCCGAAATTGCCATGAAGTTAATGGCAAAAGCCGCAGAGAACAGGTATCAAAGCGCCCACGGTTTACACGCAGATTTAGAAAGTTGCTTTGCGCAATGGCAGGCAAATGGAAAGATTGTCAACTTCAGGCCGGGGCAAAATGATTTTTCCGACCGCTTTCACATCCCTCAAAAATTATACGGCCGCGAACAAGAAATCGCGGCCTTGCTGGCCGCTTTTGATCGTATTAGCCGGGGCGCAACAGAGATCATGTTGGTTTCCGGGTATTCGGGCATCGGCAAATCGGCGTTGGTCAACGAAGTACACAAGCCGATCGCCAAGCAACGCAGCTATTTTATTGCCGGCAAATTCGATCAGCTCAAGCGCAATATCCCTTACAGCGCCGTCATTCACGCATTGCAGGAATTGGTGCGGCTGTTGTTGGCTGAAAGCGAGCAGGAGATTGCCGCCTGGAAAGACAAGCTCAGCAACGCGCTCGGGCCGAATGGTCAAGTCATCACCGGCGTAATTCCGGAGGTCGAATGGATCATCGGCGTTCAGCCTGCCGTTCCGGAGTTGCCGCCGGCAGAGTCGCAAAACCGTTTCCTGCTGGTCTTTCAGCGCTTCATCAGCGTCTTTACACAGCCGGAACACCCGCTCGTTATCTTTTTGGACGATTTGCAGTGGGCGGATTCCGCTACGCTGAAGTTGCTGCAGGCTCTCATGACCGACCCGCAGAGCCGTTATCTTTTTGTCATTGGCGCTTATCGTGATAACGAAGTCAATGCGGCCCACCCTTTAATGCTGACGCTCACGGAGATCGAAAAGAGCGATACAAAAAACTCCAGTGGCAAGCTGAACAGCATCACACTGAAAGCCCTGGACTTTGCCCATCTCAACCAGTTTGTCGCGGATACGCTGCGCCGCGAGGTCCACGACTCGGCCTCGCTCTCGGACTTGATCGCACAAAAAACCGCCGGGAATCCTTTTTTTGTTACGCAGTTTTTAAGAACGTTGTATCAGGAGAAATTGCTGGAATTCGACTATCGTGAAGGCTTTTGGCAATTCGATTTGGCGCGCATACAGCGCCTCGGCATCACCGATAACGTCGTCGATTTAATGGCCGGAAAAATTCAAAAGCTTCCCGCTGCGACCCAGCATGTCACCAAGTTAGCCGCTTGTATTGGCAATCAGTTTGATGGCAAAACTTTGGCGCTGGTGAATGAAAAACCGGTGCAACAAACTGTTGGTGAACTAGAAGCCTGGCCGGAAACCCGGTTGTTTAAAAAGTTGCGATGCCGAAAAAACTATAGACTAGAAGCCTGGCCGGAAACCCGGTTGTTTAAAAAGTTGCGATGCCGAAAAAACTATAGAACAAACTACCACCCTTTGCTCGCCAGTTGCTTTTGCGATAATGGTACTGTCAAAAGTTGAAGGAACACGACTTCAAGCAGAAGGTAAAATTGAAACTGTAAAACAAAATCGGGTTCGTTTTCACTGCGCTTGGTGCGTTCTTGGGCCGCAAGGATCATGAGATTGACCACCGCAGCCGCCAGAGCGACCTGCCAGAGCGTACGTTTCCTACCCAGGTACCGACTTTGGCGAATGCCGCGTTGCACCAGTCGCGCAATGCTATGCTCGACCACAACGCGAGTACGATATTGTTCTTTGAATGCTTCGGTCTTTGCACGCGCTCGCGCGGCCTGCAATAAGTCCTCGCGCGGATGTAATTGGATCATGCGACCATCTGCACTCTTGGATTTGATACATTGGGCCCGCAAGGCACAACCCGAGCACACGTCCGCAGGAAAATAGAACCGCTTGCTCATACGCTTCTCCGCCTTGCTGCCAAAGCGTAAGGAGATGTTGCGATAGGTCGTGGTGGTATGACCCGCGGGACAGGTGACGCGATTGTTGTCAAGATCAACGGCGAAATCGTGCTTGGTGAAGTGCGTGCTTTGCGGTGCCTTGGGCGCTTTGGCCACTAAAGCGGTGGCGCTGTTCTCAAACTGCTCACGGACTTCGGTGATGCCAAAAGCACAATCGCCAATTGCGGTTTCGACGTCATTACCGGTGTTGGTTTGGCTGGCGTCTACCAACGGTTTGGCGCATTCACCATCCTGGGCATTACCCGCGATCACCGTGACTGCGGTGATCAATTGCGACTCGGTGTCGGTTGCCACAGCGGCTTTGTGACCATCGAAACGATGGCTGGCGCTTTTGCGCCCATGACGACTTTCGGTGTCGGTGGTCGAAATGATGCGATCGGGCGCGACTCCTTCTTTGATTTGGGCTTGGCCCGCAGGCGTCATCTCAAGGTCTTGCAACAGCAACGCATTCAGCAATTCGGCGGCATCACGAATTTTTTTGACGTGGCTTTCATCGGCATCCTTCGCCGTCATGATCTCTTTGGCCAGTTCGAGTAAGGATCGGGCATCGGCCGCCACACCGGTGAGTAAATTCTGCCGGGCCGTTTGGTCATCCCAATCAATGCTGGCTTCGCCTTTGAAACTCTTGCCGAAGTAACGCGAGAAAGTTGCTTTGAGCTTCTCCATCAGGGTCGCGGGACGAAACTGCTCGAGCGTACGATAGAGCTGCTTGATGCCATCGGCCAGCAAATTGTAGGTATCCTTCACCGCGCCTTTACCGAGAATGTGAGTGGTATCCATCGCCACTTTCATTCTTTTGTTTGTGAGATAGCCCCTCTGGCGAGCATAGGTGAGAGAACGTTGGAAAATCGCCAGCGCCTGTTCATTCAAAATCAGCTTGGCGCGGAATTCTTGCAGGGTGCTCTTGGCAAACGGTTGGTCGCCCAACTCGGTGCCCAACGCCACGGCCCAGCGAACATCATACGTGGCGCGCGCCACCGTTTCCGCATCACTCAGGCGATCATAGCTTTGCAGCACACAGGCGGTGGCCAACACGCTCGGTGGCACACTGCTACGGCCATTATCCGAGCAATACAGCGAGGCATAATCCTGATCGCGAAAGATCTCCGCGCGTCGCTCGCACAGAAAGCGATAGAAGGAATTCTCTTTGATCTTGTCGCGATAGGAGTTTTCCGTGCTGAAAATGTCACCTTGGGAAATAGCTTGACCGAGCATAGTCCGTAACCACGTTGGGTGAAAAGTTCAAATTTTCCACCCACAAGATAATATCAAATGTGCCGACGCACAACCACTTTCCGGCCAAGCT
>SZPB01000288.1 GCA_030263535.1 Cytophagia bacterium CHB2 | reverse complement strand
AACGGTGACAGGCTCAGCCAACGGTGACAGGCTCAGCCAACGGTGACAGGCTCAGCCAACGGTGACAGGCTCAGCCAACGGTGACAGGCTCAGCCAACGATTCTCCCCATCTCCCACTCTCACCATCACTTCCCCCGCCATTTTTTCCACATCAGCCATTCGCCCAAATATGGGAAACCCTTGACGACGTGGTGCAAGCGGGTTTTTTCGCGATTGATGGGCAGGTACATTTTCTCTAAAACACGCGTGGCCGCTTCCAACGCTTCTTCCGCCTCCGGCTGAGTGGCTGAAAATATCGCAATGTCGTCGCCGTAGCGCACGAAGCGCAAATCCCGGCGCCGCATTTCCCGGTCGAAACTATCGAGATAGATGTTGGCGAGCAGCGGGGAAAGCGGGCTGCCCTGCAATACGCCAATTTTCGGTTTGCTCGTCTGGCGCAGGCCGCTGCGCGATTGGGTGATCACTTCCACGGCGAGAAATTTTTTGAGCAGCTTGCGCACGGCAAAATCTTTCACGCGGCGGTAAACACAGCGCAACAATGGGCGATGCGGCACATTGCCGAAACAGTCGCGCAGATCGATTTTGATCACCCAGAGGCGGCCGTCGCGGGCATAGTCGCGCGCCTGCGCCAGCGCAGATTGCGTCGAACGGCCGGTGCGATAAGCGTGGCTGCAATCGTCAAAATGAGGCTCGAAAATCGGGATCAACACTTGCACCAAGGCGCGCATGACAATGCGATCGAGGAATGTCGGAATGCCCAATGGCCGCGGCGGGCCGACTTCGCGTTTCATGAAGATGCGCTTGACCGGCTGGGGTTGAAATTTGAAGCGCCGCAAATCCTCCTGCAATTTTTTGAGCAGGACGAACGAACGCGCTTCGAACATGGCGGCGGTCATGGCGTCGAGACCGGGGGCCTCACTTTGCCGGCGCACGGCGCGCCAGGCGCGCTGCAGGTTCTCGTCGGAACAGAGTTGGGCATAAAGTGGGTGAAAAAACATGGCGCACGGAAAAGAGTGTCGTGAAAATTACTTGAGTGTCTGCAGTGCAGCCGTCCTCAAGGGACGGGGACTACGAAAACCCATTCACTCAACTAAAAATTGCTATAACGTTGCCGTATTGATTGTCGCTGGGTTCAATTTGAAAGACGCAGAGGGGGGTGAAATCAAAATGGGATGGAAGTATTGTTCGTATTCCCGGCTCCTCATGGGCCGGTTTTGGATGTAGGTAGGTTCAAAATCCTGAAAAAAATCCTGCGAAGGCATCAGACCTTCGCAGGAGTAGTGTAATTCGAGCAGCAGCCGCGCCGCTCAAAGCTGGCCCAGGCTTGGCGCTCCGGGCAATTGTCGACGAGGCGACGGATTTGCGTAAAGAGCGCGGTATATTGATGCTGCAAACGTTCCCCTATTGTGTCGCAGCCCTGCGCGCGCAAGGCCGTCAGCAGCCCAAGCGAGAACGCGCGTTCCTGTGGCGATTGTGGATCGACATCCATCAGTAGTGCAAACAAGGCATGGTATTCGCCGGAAACGATTGCCGGCGCAATCTTTTTTGCCAGATATGATCCTTTAAATGCAACCAGGCTTGGCTTTTTTGCCTCGGAAGCAAGCCAGTAGAGAAAGCTCCTCAGGCGGGTGGTTTGCATCGTGTCGATCAGTTCCGAACTGTCAAGCGCAAGATGGCGTGCCAATAAACTGAGAGGCAACGCCACCTCCGCAATCCCGGCTTCGACCAGAATTTGTTCCCAACGGGAAAGAGAAGCTGCACCGGGCAATTCGCCTCCAAATGATTCTGTGAGAACTTCCATGCTTCTTTGTTCGCAATAGTCTTGTGTCACCTCCGGGATGGTGATAACTTCGCCGTGCAGATAGTCCAAAAGTGGAGCGGGTTCTTCCTGGGAAACTGTCATAACGACGCAGCAATACGAAAACGCCCGTGCTTCCTGCAACCAATTCCTCCAATTCACAAAGCGATTGGCGCGGTGAATCAAGAACAAACTCTCACAGCGAACCGGCGGAGGAGCAAGCAACGGATCAGCGTCCGGCGCAACGAGGTAAACCGCAGCGTGCGGCGCTTCGGTGCGCGCAATGCGCGCCAGAGTGTTCAAAGCACGAATCGCAGCCGGCTCGGCAGTCGGTCCGAATTGCAGAACGACAGGCGCGAGGGCGGCAGCTTGACTGAGCTTGTCAGAATCTCGCTCCAGTTTACGGCTTAGGACTTTGTTCTGCAACTTTTGCCAGATGGTTTCCGCCCAAGCGCGTTGTTGCAAGGGATCCAGCGCTTCCACGCCCCAAACTCGCTCCGCTTCCAGACTCTGTTGGGTTGTTTGAGTTCGCATGGCTTCACCCTTTCGAAAATGGTTCGTCCTGGAACCGGGTTCGCGGTTTGGTCTGTGGAACAAGCCTCCACGTTTGGCATCGGCGTTCGCCCACAGTTTGCTGAAAAGGGCGACAGCCAGAATGCAGACAAAAACTGCGGTTCTCATATCACATTCACCTCCTATTAAGCTGCAAAAGGCCGGTTTAAGGCCGGCCTTTTGTGTTGACCACAACAAATAAATCTATAACGTCAAAAGGAAATTTGCGAAAGTGCGCCGGAGAAAAACCAGCCGGCTGTTGATGACCTTGGATTCAACCTGTGGCAAGCGCTTCTGCAGGTAGCTTCGCGCAAATACCGGCAGATGCCCCTTTCTCCGGAGCAATACTCGCCAAACATACCAATATCCGGGAAAGCCCTTTCGCCGGCCCACGCGCCTTCCCAGACAATGCAGCAACGCCAACACCTGACGCATTTTTTTCATTGACCGCAGCCGCCGATTGAAACGCGGCATCACCTCACACGCCAAAACAAACTCATCTTCCAAATTGGGGTAATCCGAAAAGCCCGTTTCCTCCGGCTGCGTCGTCAGACTCACCGGAGTGAGACGGGGAGCAGATTCACGTTGGCTTGGACGGTTCCACCGCTCCTCCGAGTAATCGTCGAGGCTTTCCAGCCGACGCAGTTTCACCTCGCGCCCCAAGCTGATGCACCGATTTATGGCAATTCGTCGAATACACCGTCCCAGCTTTACATCCGTGAAATGGAACTGTTGCAGCGTGGGCACGTTATTCTTGGCCCAGACCAAAACGCGCTCAACGCAATCATCAACGAATTGCGGCATGGTCATGCCTCCGCGTCGGCTCAAACTCTCCCAATAATGGTGTCTGATCAGCTTGCGCGCCCAGGGCAAAAACTCATCCCAATAGGTCGTCCGGGGATCACATTTGTTCTCCGGTCCATCCCGTGCCCAGTCTGCGAGTGGTTGCACATAGCGTCGTAGGGAGTCTAGTGAAGACATACTTGCCTCCTTATGGCTGCATTTTGCAACAGGTGAATATTTGGTTGCTGGACAACACCAGCCGGATTCCTCGCTCCAATACGGGCTGATGTACAAAGCTCTGCTCCGCCATGCGTTTTGGGGCGAAGCTTTAAGTTTGTGAAAGGGCTTGCCAGCAGTGTTGCAAAATGAGCCTTCCGGAAGCGACAACCTGCTCCCCCACCTTCTCTCACAGACGCATGTCGGGCTCGCAAGCATGGAATGCAGAACTGATACAAGAACAATAGTTCACGTCGTGGAAACTCCCTTAAGATCTTCTAATCTCAAAGACGCGGCTATAAGCGAAATCGTAATGAAAAGTGATTTTTTTCGATGGGGTGGGATGGTGAAGAGGCGGAATCGAGGTCGCGTGCAATGCAGAGGTCGGGAAAACTCGCGCTTGAAGTCAGAGGCGGAGTGAAATCACAGGCCATCCCACGTCAGTTTCAGTGGCATTATCATGTGGCTCTTGTATGTTTCACAAACGTTTGAAGACCGGCATGAGTTCCGCAGGCGGAGCAAGGGGCAAATGGCAGATGGAAACTCGCGCCGTCATTACCTGCCGCTTGCCATTTGCTACTTGCCCTCTGCCCCTTGCTACTTGCCCCCTGCCCCTTGCTACTTGCCCCATGCCCCTTGCTACTTGCCCCATGCCCCTTGCTACTTGCCCCATGCCCCTTGCTACTTGCCCCATGCCCCTTGCACCGCCTGTCCCATGCCCATGGTGGTGTGCGAGCCCACGCCGCTGAAGAAGGCGAATTTTGCCAGCACATGCAAAGCCTGGCGATAATTCTCCGGCAGCGCCGGATGCAGTGCAAAGCGTGCCTCGCCGGTGAATCCGGTGCGCTGATATTTCTGCAAATCAACCTGCTCGGTTTCAATCTTGGCGTGTGACACGTGAATGCTCTCCACAAAGTGCTGGACCTCCTCCACCGGCAGCGCAAAGGGACTGGCGAGCTGCCATTTGTTGAGCAAATAGCCGAAGACGTGCCGCGGTGCAGGCAGCGGCAATGCTTGCTTGTTTTCGACAAAGCAGGTGGGTGAATGAAAGCGCAGCGTCACATGCTGGCGCAAAGGCTGGTTGCTGCTTTCACGTGCCACGGTTTGTGCAATCTGAGCAAAGGAGCTGAGATCGGCCCAGGGATGCTGGTCGATGCTGTGATAAACCGGGCCGGGCACGAGGCGCCGATCGTCAGGTTGCGGCCCGGTTTGTTGCTTTTCAATGGAAGCCAGCACGCATTGCAGAAAGAGTTCTTCCATGGCGGTCAGACGAAACCACACCTTGGCGCCTGCCTCCATGCGCATGCGCTCACCCTGCGGCGTCAGCTCACCCTGCAAGTTGGAAAGCGTATAAGGCCGCGGATGATTCTCGTCGTGCAATTGCGCCACCAACTCAGGATGATCGCGTTCCAGCCAGCGCAAAAACGAGGCATGCAACACGCGCGCGGAATAGCGCGGCATGCTGGTCGGCGCGGAGGCGGTGAGGGTGAAGACTATGGAGGCGAGGGAAGGCATGGGGTAGTTATCAGCAAGCAATTATCAGTGAGCAGTGATTGATGATTTGTGTTATTTCAAGAGCAGGAGTTTGCGAGTTTGAGTGAAACGGCCCGAGGCGCTTGTTGCTTCCAACCGGCAAAGATAGGCCCCGCTGGGCAGAGACGCGCCGTGCTGGTCATGGCCGTTCCAGTTGATGCTGTAGTAACCGGCGCTTTGCAGCCGATCATTGATGAGAAGATTCACTTGTTGCCCCATCGCATTGAAGATCGCCAGGCGCACCATGGCAGGAGACGCGAGTTGATACTTAATCAGCGTGCCGGCATTGAAGGGGTTGGGATAATTGTAAAGTAAAGCGAATGTGGCGGACGGCTCCGCAGTCTCCATCTCCGCGACATCTTCGCTTGCGAGATTGCCATAGTCCGTGAACTCACAAAACCGCAGCGATTCCGGCGCCTCGTTAACTCGATCATCAAGCCTGTCATCCCCAGCCTGATCGAAATATACGTGCTGATTCCGTGACCAGGGATCGATTGCCATTTGAAAATGGGCACCAGGTGTCAACTCGATTCTCTCTGTCACCTGCTCGCTCTGCGTGCCACGAAACACCGGCCTAGTGATCTGCAAGTATGCCGAGCGGGAGTTGGTGGGAGCACGCCCGATTACCTCGTAGAGCCCATCACTCGGCACAATCACGCGAGCCACGAGCTGATTTGCGAGACTATCCAGAATCTCAGCGCGGCCGCCCGGAATATCAGAGATTCTTCTGAGATTGGTGAAGACGCCGGAACGATGTCCTTCCACATCGACGACGGCAAGCAGGCAGTCGTGCGTGGAAACCGCCCCTGACTGGAAGTGCTGTGGCGGCAGCGCCTCGTCCGATCCTCCATTAATGTTTACTTCAACCAACAACGGCAGATCGATAACGCGAATGGGATTCTGCAGCGGCGGTTTACTGTACCAGTCGAGATGATAGGGAATAATATCGTTCATTGCACGCTCGGAAGACGGCAGTTCGGCATGTTCGACGCCGGTAATGATATAGTCAATGCGTGAGGTGTGGGAATCAAACTGCCTGGCACTCATCACCGGTACCGTTCCGTCGCCGATGGTCGAGACCTCCGGCACCCAACGCAGCAATTTTCGCGTCACCTTGCTCACGGTGGGCTGGCCGTGGCCGACGACATTGATCACGTGCAGCTCGTTCAAGTCAACCTGAGACAAATCATACACAAAGCTGCGGGCCAAATCATAGGCGCCGGCATTGTCTTCGATACGCAGTATCGCCTCCAGTTCGGCATCGGAAAGCGGTTCGACTGGAATGTAGGATTCGTCCACTACCAGCTTGCCGAGCTTGAAAGCATAGGCTTCAGGGTACGCGGCAGAGGGCAAGAGTTGCAGCCCCCCCGGCGCCGAACGAAATAGTCTTTTGATGCTGCTGTCAAACAGGTAGATTGGCCCAGTGGGAATGAAGTGGCCTGTCAAAAAAACATAGAATGCTTTTGGCGCACCGAGATGGGGCGTGCCAAAAAAGAACAGATTCGCCACCTCGGTGGCCACGATTTTACTGCTAGCGAGTGCGTGTTTGGCGATTAACCCGCCCATGCTGTGGCATAGTAGATTCACCTGCTCGCTGTCGGTCCACTCCTTCACTTGATCCACGAACCTTGCCAACTCTGCGGCAGCAAGATCACCGACCAGCCGCCAGTCGTACAGAAAGACGAAAAGATTGGTTTGCGGATCGGAGAAGAGGTCATTCCGCTCTGCCAACTTGTAAAATCCGGATTCCTCCAATTGCGCGACCAGCGACTCAAAAGTCACATTCAGCGGCAGATGGCGCAGTTCGGCGTGCATGCCGTCCTTATTGGGTCCGGTCTTGATGTAGGGATTCTCGGGATAGCCCTGCGAGGTCAAGTAGAGCTTGCTCAGTGTTGCCACGATGTTGCGGTAATAAGCGTTTATGTAAAGGGCGGGATTAGTGGCAAAGACATCCACCCAAGTCAAACCCGGTTGCAGGTTTACCCAGACGCGCTCGCTCGACAGGATTTCCTGATCAGGCGACTCAAACAGCGGCGAGCCTGCGATACCCGGGACGAGAATAACGGGATCACGATAGTATGGCGCACTGTTATTTCGTTCATTCTCTTCCAATATCTCATCATCGGGGTCGACCCGCACATGCAGACCTTCCCTGCCGGATCCTTCTGACTTTCTCCACTCTGCGCTGACCGTGGCCGAACCACCCGGCAAGATCGCCGGAATGATCATCGGGCCGGCGATTCGGTTTCCCGTCGCATTATCCTCGATAACGACCTTCACATTTGCTGCCGATGTCGCGCCCTGATTTTGGATGGTCGCAGTCACTGTAACATAGTCTTCGCCCAACAGCGAAGCGCCAAATCTGAGATCAGCACGCCAGCGGCCACCAGCGCGGATCGGCGTCAAGTCTGGCAACGCATCGCTCGTCGCGGTCGACACAAAATAGATTTCCCAGTTGCCGTCGCGGTCATCCTGCCAAACGAAATGGCCGGCGCCATCGGCGAGAATGGCCACGGCCGGGCTGGTGGAGTTTGCACCGAGATCGGAAATGCGCGTGTCGGGTATCGTCTTTGCGTTGTTGTCTACCATGCTGTAATAGATTTCCGGTGCGCCATCGCGGTCATCCTGCCACACCGCGAGCATCTGCGTTTCCGTGTCATCGTTGGCGGCAAGATCGAGCGCGGAAGTGTTGCCCGCAGCCTCGGTGAAAACCGTGCCGCTGAAATGCACCGCCTCCCAATTGTTGTTGATGCGATCGAGAAAAAAGAAGTAGCCATAGTTGTCGTCAACCAAGGCTATGCGCGGATGGTCGGCGCTGCTGCGGTTTGAAATGGCCCAGCAACATTGCGTGCGGTTATCCGGATGAATGCGGTGAAAAATGAGACGGGTGTCGAGGAAAAAGCCGGTGTAGTCTTTGTAAGCCACGTAGAAGCTGCCTTTGCCGTCGCCGTCGATATACGGCTTACGCGTGAGATACACAAATTCGGTGTCCATAATAATTTCATTGCCCACAAACGCGCCGGTGGGAGAAATTTTGCGAAAGCCGATTTCATGCGCCACGCCGTTTTGCTTGGTCCAAGTAATGCCGGCTGTGCCCTCGGGCTCGACGGCGAGGTCCGGCGCCTCGCTGTTGCCGCCGGTCACGCGCTTGGGCGCGACGAGGACTTCACCCGCACCGTTGAGTTTGCAATAGTAAATCTCATTGCCTTCCCGCCAGGTAAGATGCGAATGGCCAAACGCATCGACTGCGATTTTGGGTTGCAGCGAGGCGCCGCCGGTATTGGTCACGCGCACGTCTGGGGTAAGCTTGCGGCCCTGCGGGCTGACCAGGCAATAATAGATTTCCCAATTGCCGTCGCGAGTGTCCTGCCAGGTGACATAGGCATTGCCCGCGGGATCAACCGCGACAGCGGGCGCCTCGGAGGCCGCGGGATCATTCGTGAGGCGGACGTTGGTGAGGGCCTGCGGCGCAACATGCGCCTGTGCAAATTCTTCCGCCGGGGGAGCTTGCAAAACGGAGGGCAAGGCTACAGCTTCGAACGCATGCTGGCTGAAGGCCGGCGCCGCTGCCAAAACAAACATGAGCACAAGAGAATTAAATTTCATATG
>SZPB01000287.1 GCA_030263535.1 Cytophagia bacterium CHB2 | reverse complement strand
GCAGGTATCGAGATTGCCGTACAAATCCAAATACCCAACGGCGCCGGCGTACGGCCCGCGCGGCGCCGGCTCAAGCTCGTCGATAATCTCCATCGCGCGGATTTTGGGCGCGCCGCTCACCGTGCCCGCGGGAAAACACGCGCGCAACGCATCGATGGCATCGCATTCCGGCCGCAGCTTGCCGCGCACGTTCGAAACCAAATGCATAACATGCGAATAATGCTCCACCGCCATCAGCTCGTTGACCTGCACGCTGGCATATTCACAAACGCGGCCGAGATCGTTGCGGCTGAGATCGACCAGCATCAAATGTTCGGCGCATTCTTTGGCGTCGGCGCGCAACTCGGCCTCGAGTTGTTGATCTTCTTTCTCATCGTGGCCGCGCCGGCGGGTACCCGCGATCGGGCGCATTTCCGCAATGCGATCTTCAACGCGCAGCAGCGCTTCCGGCGAGGAGCCAATCAATGTGTTCTCCCCGTTGCGGAGGAAAAACAAATAGGGCGAGGGATTGATTTGCCTCAACGCGCGATAGATTTGAATGGGCGAAACCGTCAACGCGCATGAAAAACGCTGCGACAAAACGGCCTGAAAAATATCGCCGGCCGCGATATGTTCTTTCGCGGCGCTGATTGCGGCGAGAAAGTCTTTTTGTAAAAAATTCGATGCCGGCTCGGGAAAACGCGGCCGCGCCGTTGGCGCAACTTCCGGCGGTGCCAGCGGCGCAACAAGCTGCTGGCGGATGCTTTCCAAACGCTCAAGCGCTTCTTCATAGCGCCGCCGCAAATTCAATTCACCCTGTTCGAGAAAAACGTGCGTGATCAGCAGCATTTCCTGGCGCACGTGATCGAAAGCCAAAATCGTATCATAAAACCCGAATTCGGCATCGGGGAACGCAGCCTCATTTTTTTCAGCCGCGTGCAATGATCTTGTGCTTCGAATATTCTCCAAATCCCGCACGGTGTCATAGCCGAAATATCCCACAAAACCGCCGGTGAAACGCGGCAAGCCTTTCACCAGCACCGGCTGAAATTTCTTTGACATGGTTTGCAGATAGGAAAAAATATCCGTCTCCGCATTACCGGGCAAGAGGGTGAATCTATTTTCCTCCGCGGACTCGATTTGCAGCCGCGGTTTTTCTGCGGCTTGGCGATGATAACGCACAGTGCATGCCGGCGCGAATCCCAGAAAAGAATACCGCGCGATCTTCTCGCCGCCGGCAATGCTTTCCAGCAAAAAACCCTGCTGCTGTTGTTGATTGAGCCGCAAAAATGCGGAGACCGGCGTAAACGTGTCGGCCAACATGGTCAAACTCACCGGCACCATGTTGCCGCGGCGCGCGCAACGCGAGAATTCTTCAAACGACAACACCGCTGTAGCATTCATAAAAATCCCCGGCAAAAATGCGATGAAATCAAAAACCCCATCTGGCGTTTGCCATGATGGGGTTTTGTTGCAGTCGTTCAGCCTAACGGGCCTGACATGATCAATCGTGAAATCGGCAATTCCCATCGTGGCCGGCTTTGCGCCACCAATGTCCCCACGAGCAAACGGTCAAAGTAATGGTAGAATTGCGCATTTTAATTTTCTTGTTGTTGAAAAACGTGCGCCAATCATAACAAACGAATCGGCCGATGTCAAGACGTTTTTTTGCCGGCGGAATTGACCCCATCTCGCGCCCTGCGCCCGATCATCTTCAACGCAAAATTTCCCAAAAAGTCGATTTGCGGTCCCTTTTGCAAATATTTAAAAAATTGCATGCCCATTTGTTTCCACATCAATTCGTTGATGTCGTAATACACGCTTTTGCCGTGGCGTGCAGTGGTGACCATATCGGCCATGCGCAACAGGGAAAGATGATGCGAACATGTGCTTTGCACCAGATCCAGCGCATCGACCATCTCGGTGACGGTGCGCGGGCCTTCTTTGGCAAGATAAAGCATGAGGCGCAGGCTGCTCTCTTGACTGAGCAGCTTGAGGATTTTAACGGATTGCTTGAGGTAGGCTTCGGGGAAAAATTCTTGAAAACGGCTTTTGGCTTCGACGCTACTCATCCGGCAGCCTCGCATCATTAAATTCAGGACGGCTCATAAAGCGCAGCGCTGGCGTAGCTCACCACGGATTTGCGATCATCCACCAGGCCTTGTTCATATTTCAACAGCTTGCCGGATTTCGCGGCGCTGCTCGCCAGCAGGGTGTGAATCGGCGCGAACCCGCAAACGCGGTAACGGTCTTGAATGCTCTCATTTGCGGCAACAAACTGCGCGGCATTGACTTTTTCAATTGCCTGAATCAAAGCCTGATCAGCGCTGCTGACTTGTTGGAGAAACTCGCGACCGGGCTGGCCTTCGTCGCCGTAGCGCGGGCCGACATGTGAAAAATCAACGCTGGCAAGGCAGCAAATTTTGCGGCCGCGCCGAGCCTCAATCTCACAGGTTTTGCGCAAAGCCGTGATGAACGCGGTGATGATATCGTGTTCGTGTGTGAAGCGATCGTCCGTCAGCATCAAGTAGGCATACGAGCACAAAATCGGCGCGATGGTAAACGGCCGGCGCTTACCGAACAAATGCTGCAAGAACACGGTTTGAAACTCAATCGTGTGTTCGTTGCGGTGCGGCAGCGGTTCGCCGAACAGTTCAAAAGGATGTTGCCGCGCTAGTTCCGCAATGAATCGCTCATCGTGTTTGACCAAGCCGAGCGGCGTCTCAAAATCCTTCGGCAGGCACGAATAACAATTGGCCAGCCCGCTGTGGCCGGTGCCGAGAATCACATAAACATCCGCCGGCGCGCTTTCCGCCAGCGCGCGATACGCATGGGTGTAGCACGCCCCGCCGACGCGCAAATCAATATGCGGCGCCACCGCGCCTGCCACGAACGCATTTCCGTTTTTGCGGTTGCCGGACGCAACCGACGGAAAACCTGCGCCGTTCGCATAAAAGCTGTCAAGTTTTGTGCGCAACTCGTCGGGATCAGCAGGATAACTCACGCCCGCGTGCGCCGCCGGACGCGAGGGCAACGCCAGCATTTGCTTTTCGAGCGCGCGCCTGTATGCTTGAAACGTTTCACTTTCCAAAAAATAATTGCGATCCAACTGCGTGACCAGCGTTTCCAACTGTTGTTGATCCAGCAACGCGCCGAATTGGCGTTGATACTCGCTGCGAATCTCCGGCAACGAATGCTTGCCGTCGAAGAATTGCAGGAGAAACAAAGCATCGCGCGAAACCACGACCATCTGTTCGACCAGGCCGGAAGGATCGCGCAGCGCGAAACGCTGTCCGTGTTCCGCTTCAAGCGGAAGCGCCTCGACAAAGCGAAGCTTGGGCTTTGCAATCATCGAATCCTTACGAGTTTGAGTCCATTGCATAATAATTAAGGTGGGGAAGTATCATTGATCCGCTTCGCCGGCGAACGGCAAGGCCTTCAAAACAGCCGCTGCCGGGCCGCTCGGCGTAAGCACGTCTACACGCAATTCGGGTTGGGCAAATGTTCTGCGAACCACGGCTAATGCGAGGGTATCGTCGCCCGCAACAGCACGCGCCGCGCTTGTGACTTTACCAATGTCTTGCGCGCCTGAGAAAATCGCCGCGCCCGCCACCCTCTCCGGCCCGGCTGCGCATTGCAAGCCGAACAACTGGCGTTGCACTTTTTGATACGAATCGAGGCGCGCAATCACTTCCTGGCCGATGTAACAGCCTTTTTCAAAATTGATGAACGGCAGCAAACCGATCTCGTGCGGGTTGTAATCCTCAACGATCTCATGATCTGCCGCAGGAATGCCTCGTTTGATGCGCAGGAGATCATAAACGTCAAAACCGATGGGGGAAAAATGGCCGAGCAACTCGCGCCACAATTCGCCGGCAATCTCTGCCGCAGCGATAACATTAAGACGCGCTGCAGAAGCCGCGTGCGGATGATGCAGGAGAAGCTCCGTTTCACGCCATGCGGTTTTCAAAAAATGCCCGGCAGATACGCCCACTGCATCGAGAGCAAAAAAATCGCCCGCGCGCGCCGCAGCCTCTGCGCCCAACAACGAAAACAGCGCGTAGCGGTTTGTCTCGTCAACGGATTTGACTTCTTCGAGGAACGTGTATTTGTCGATCCATTTGCTGACCGTTGCGGCGCGGCCGGGGCCGGTTAGCAGCAAATAATTTTCCCCCAGCATCAGCATTTCAACCAAGTCGATAACCCGGCCTTTGGCGTTGGTGAAGATATTCACGCAGCTTTCACCCACAGCCATTTTGCGCATTTCATTCGTGGTCAAACGATGCAAAAGCGACTCGCGGTCTTTGCCGCTGACGTACACTTTGCCGAGGAAACTGCGATCCATCACCGCGGCGGTTTGGGCGGCGGCATATTCTTCTGGCAGGCTGCGATAACGCCGCGGCCACGTCTCGCCCGAAAGCTCGATGAAATCTTGTGCGTGATCTGTATGATATGTTGTGAGAGTTGACATTGCCGAAGTACTGAAGACGCGTTATTGTTCAGCTCAACTGCCGCCCGCGCGGCCATCTTTTCTTTTGAAATGGCGCAATATAGAAACCCGCGCTGCCCGAGGCAAGAAATTTGTTTGCTGCAATCGCGAGGGCTAAAAATTTCTTTTCTGGCAAATGGCCTGCGTTTTTTTATCTTGAAAAGCATTCTATTTTGCCATTCAGGCTGAATTTTGTGAAAATTCCGTTCTGCCCCGGGCCTCATAGCGCGAGCTGGGGCGCAACCAAAAGATTGAGACACGGATTGAGACGACGCAACACAATAGTTGAAACTTATGGAAATTTCCCATGAATCCCGAACTTTTCCGCCTGTTGCTTGAAACCAAAGCCCTGGAAATCGCGCCGGAGAACCGGCCCTTTTGGTATACTTCAGGCACGATCGGGCCGTTTTATCTCAACACGCATTATCTCTACGGCAGCCGCGAGAAAGCGGAGGAATTGCTGGTGTTCATCGATCAGCATCAAAATGATCGCGCGGCTCTGCTCTCCGGCGTGATGGCGCGCGTCGAAAAAAATTATGCGGAAGACGCGGGCTACCGCACCGTGATCGCTGCCGCCGCCGCATTGGCGCGACGCGAAATCGGGGTCGATAACATCGACTTCGTTTCCGGCGGCGAGCGGCGCGACTGGTTCTTCTCAATCATGACGGCAAAACAGCTCGATAAGCCGGCGCTGTTCATTTGCAAAGATCAAAGCGTGCTGACTTTTAATCGGGACATTCATGAAACAAAAAATCTGGCGGGCGCGCGGGTCTTGCACGTGGCGGATCTCGTCACAGAAGCGTCGAGTTATGTGCGCGCCTGGCTGCCGGCGCTGCAAAAATGCGGAGGGGAATTGCCGTGGGCAATCAATATCGTCGATCGCGGCCAGGGCGGGGGCAGCGTTTTGCGCGAGCGCGGCGTTCAGGCTTATCATCTCATTGAAATCGGGCCGGCGTTTTTCGAGAAACTTAAACAAGACGGTTATCTCGATGCCGCGCGCGCAGACAGGCTGCGCGCGTATCATCACAATCCCCGCGAAAGCATGAAACGCATGTTGCAAGCGCAGCCGGAGATTTTGCGGCAGGCGTTGAATTCTGACGACGAGAAGATTCGCAAACGTGCGCGCTTGTTAGTCGATCAAAATGTGTATGATTTTCCGCGCGCCTTTCTGGAAAGCTTGTTGTGATCCTGCGGCACAACGCGGCAATCTCCCCCCAACCCTCTTTCAACCGGAATTGGCCGCGTCACGTTGGCGGATGTGCAGCCGGCGCAACCCGCCTACGGCAAAATGATTTTGGGCTTTTCCAAATGCCGGCGATAAAGCAAAATCGTCTTGCCCAGGACATGCACGAGCTGCGCTGATACATTTTGGGCAAGCTCTTCCGCAACGTCATAGCGCACACCATCAAAACCATCCTGCAGCTTAACCTTCACTAGTTCGGCATTGTTAAACGCATCGGCGAGTGTGCGCAGAACCGTGCCGCTCAAACCATTGCGCCCGATCATCACCACGGGCGTCAATTCATTGCCCAAGCCGCGCAAATAGCGGCGCTGCTTGCCCGTCAAGGCAGTCATTGCCATACTTACCTCCAGAGTGATTTACATGCCGCCATCCCAATAGATTGAAAAACACCAAGCCGCCAGCGGAAACGCAGAAGCCCAAAAGCTTACACCGATTTTCGAACAAGCTGAGAATCGAAGCTCTTCGAGCAGCTTTGAAAACTTCGCCCGCAGAAGTGGAACTGCCACAGATAGGGAAAAGTCTTTTCGGTGGGAATTCATTTCAGTGGGCGAAACACTCTCAGAATTTTATTCTAACTTTGAGCGCTTTATGGCTTAGGAGCGACGATGAAATAACTTTCCCCAATCTCCAACCGCGAATAGACGCGAATCATCGCGAATCAAAAAGCATGAGCCGCTATTCGTGCTAATGAGCGGTCTAACGAAAATGAGTACGTTATTTAAATGACGATCCTCAAACCCAACTCCCGGCATTTTGAGCCGCAATATTATGCCGGTTGGCTCGGCGAAAAGCAAGCACAAAGTTTGAGAATTGAAAAAGCCCTTGCTTTTGGAGAAACCTCTGATTATGATCTTGGCAACATCCTTTCACTTGCCACCGCCACGGGAGGCAATCTTGAGCATGTGCAGGCGCAATCGTGGAAAGGAATTCCCGCCAACTTTTCTCCTGCAATTGTATTGATTTATGGGTCAACCTCTAGGATTGGCCTGTCGCGCCGAAGACTCTGATCCCTCAACTCGCCAGACATCCGGCCTTCCGTACAAGTTTTCCATTTTATGCGGGATTTTTCCATGCTCAACCGTTTTTGCAGACCCGTGTCCTGCCGCCTTGCACGCAACGCTGCATTGGTTGTTCTATTCACGTGCCTGCTCGCCGGTGCGGCGCTTGGCCAAACCGGCAATGTCGTCGTCTCCGTCAACAACATCTCAATCGCCGGCGAAACCTCTTTACGCGGCCTCACGGGCGCGTTTCCCTATCCCGTTCTTTCCACTATTTCAGTGACGGATCAAGCCGGCAATGTCGTTACCGGTCTGGCTGATACCGCGCGCTTTATCGGCCCGGCGGAAATCGCAGAAATCGGCGCGCCGGTTTCGCAGATCTGGCAGCCGCTGCTGGAATACCATCGCGACAATCCGGCTTTCCCGGCAAATCAAAATCTCTTCAATCAAACGCCGCAACCTTCCTTTACCGAGGTGAGGCGCACAACCTACTTTCCCACCAGCACGATGCTGGTCATGGATATCAGCGGCAGCATGAAGCCGCAACTCGAGGAAGCCAAAGCCAGCAATCTTGCTTATCTCGAACAATTGCGTTCATATGATCGCGCCGGCCTGATCCAATTTTGCGCCTCGGTGGTGAACACCCTTCCGATCTCTTCAGATCTCTCCACTCTGCGCCAGGAAATCGTCGCGGCAGATACCTGCACCGGCACGGCCATTGAAAATGCTCTGCTCGCCGCGCTCGAGGTTATCCGGCATGAAACCACCCGGCGCGGCATTATCATCTACACCGACGGCCAGAACTTTCCCTTCACCGAGCCGACGCCCGGCCCCGTGATTGCAATGGCGCAGGAATTCAACATACCCATTTTCACCATTGCGTTGGGTGATCAAACGCGTGAAGACATTTTGGAACTCATTGCCGAACAAACCGGCGGCCTTTTTTTTAGCGCCGAAACCGCCGCGGATATGGTAGAAATCTATGAAAAGATCGCGGTCGTTATACAGAATTTTTATGTGATGGCGCACGCCTCGCCCGATCCCATTCGCAACGATACCTGGCGTGTTGTAGACGTCACCGGCGGCACGTTGAGCAATCGCGATCGCGGCCTGGGCCATTATTTTGTTGCCAATCAATCCTCCTCGCGCGTAACCGATCTGGCGCTGTCGCTCACCGCCAACACGGAAACAGCGCGCCCCGGCGACACATTCGAATATCTTCTCCGCCTCAGCAATTCCGGCCCGAGCGAAGGCCGCGGCCTCGATCTCAAACAGCATTTGCCGGATTCCGTGCGCTTCCTCAGCGCGATTCCTGCCCCGGTGTTTGGCCGGGGCGATTCCTTGTTCTGGCAGATTCCGGCGCTGGCAGCAGGAAACACCTTCGATATTCGCGTCAGCGTACAACTATCACCGCAAACGCCGAGCACGCTCACCGAGTTGATCAGCCATGCCCGCCTTTCGGCTGCCAATGATTCATCACCGGACAATAATCTTGCCTCAGATACTGTGCGTGTGATCTTCACCCCGCCGCCCAATAATACGGAGCTTGCGTTTTCTATATCATCACAAACCCAGGTTCCAGGAGAAGCACGAACCGGCGAGGCGTATTCGTACCATATTCAGTTCAACAATCTCGGCGCGCATGCCGCGCAGAACATCCGCGTCGCCCAGCTTTTGCCGGATTCTGTGAGGTTCTTGTCGTCGATACCGGCATCAAGCATCAACGGCGATTCATTGATCTGGCAAATCGCAGCGATTGCTGCCGGCAGCCAGGATTCGATCACGGTCAATGTTCAGCTTGCCG
>SZPB01000286.1 GCA_030263535.1 Cytophagia bacterium CHB2 | reverse complement strand
GGCATTGTTCGGCATCACGCCGGATCTCACCTGTTTGGGTAAAGTTATCGGCGGCGGTTTTCCATGCGCCGCATTCGGCGGCAAGCGCGAGATCATGCAGAAGCTCGCGCCGCTCGGGCCGGTTTATCAAGCCGGAACCCTCTCCGGAAATCCCGTGGCCATGGCAGCGGGCGCTGCAACGCTGCGTTTGCTGGAGCAAAACGCTGCCTATAAAAAACTCAATCAGCATTCCCAGCATTTGACTGAAGGCCTTGCCCGGTTGAGCAAAAAATATTCTCTTCCGCTGCAAGTTGCGCAAGCCGGCGGCATGCTGGGCATGTTTTTCGCGCCTCGCCCGGTGCATAATTATGACGAGGCTCGCACTGCGGACACGAAACGCTACGCGCGCTTTTTCCATGAGATGTTGAATCGCGGTTTTTATTTTGCGCCTTCACAATTCGAAGCGGCGTTTGTCTCGCTGGCGCATACCCCGGGACAGATTGAAGAGACGCTTGTTGCTGCCAGCGAGGTGTTTGCGTTGTTGGCCAGCGCAGCAGAGTGAGGCCGCCTTCTGTCCGCAAATGGCAAAACCGCCCGGGCGGTTAGTCATGGAATGCGTGCAAGTCAATCAACAAATTATTCTTTCATTACAAACTGCCCGTGCGGTGGCCTTTCCGGGCCGACTATTGATGACACAAAAAAACAAGATCGGCATTCTGCTGGCGCAATTGGGCACGCCCGATGCGCCAACTCCCAAAGCTCTGCGCCGTTACTTGCGCCAATTTTTGGGGGATCCCCGCGTGATCGAATTGAATCGCGTGGTGTGGTGGCTTATTTTGAATTTGATCGTGCTCGTGGTGCGGCCCCGCAAATCGGCGCGCTTATATCAAAAAATCTGGACGCCCAACGGTTCGCCGCTGCTGGTGACCAGCCAGGCACAAGCCGAGAAACTCGAGCGCGCTCTCAATCAGGAACATGGCGATCGCTTCAAAGTCGTGCTCGGCATGCGCTACGGCAATCCCTCCATCCCCTCCGCATTGGAAACGCTTTGCCGGGAAGCGCCGGAAGGCATTTTGGTTTTTCCGATGTACCCGCAATACGCCGGCGCCACCACGGCCTCGACTTATGATGAAGTCTACAAATATCTTCCCAAGCGGCGCTATGTGCCGGCGCTGCGCATGGTGCGGCCTTATTTTGAGCATCCCGCCTACATTCGCGCGCTGGCGGACTCGGTACGCGAGAGTTTGCAACAGCTCGACTGGCAGCCGGAGAAAACCGTGCTCAGCTTTCATGGCATTCCGAAACGTTATGCTGACATGGGCGATCCTTACCCGCAGCATTGTGAAGCTACAGTACGCGCTTTGGCGCACGAACTCGGCTGGCAAAACGGCGAATATGTAATGTCTTTTCAGTCACGCTTCGGCAACGAAGTTTGGCTGCAGCCTTACACCGATGAAACGCTGGCAGAATTGGGAAGACAAAAGCTCAAGCGCATTGCTGCACTGTGCCCGGGTTTTGTCACCGATTGTCTGGAAACTATCGACGAAATCGGCGAGATCGGACAGGAACAATTTCGCCATGCCGGCGGCGAACGTCTCCATCTCATTCCGTGCCTCAATGACAGCGAGCGTTGGATTCAAGCGATGAAAACCATCGTTTTGGAAGAAAGCGCAGGATGGCTGTGATCGCACAATTTTTAGCGAATGATTATTTCAAGCCGGGGTAGCTGTATTTTCGGTTATAATCAGTACTTCTGAAAATGAACTGCAGAACTGCACTGAAGCAAAAAAACAAAAGCGTATCTCGAAACTTTGAGATGCGCTCTTGCTTTTTTACCGGCTTAGCAATCGTTGCGGTTGGAGTTTCTCCGCATTCAACATTTTTGTCTGCCTCATTTTCATTCAGGTCAACTGACCTTATTTCGCGAACAACATGCGTTTGGTCAATACCTGTTCGCCGAAGCGCAATCGATAGAAATACACGCCGGTTGCCAAAGTCGATGCATCGAAGTTGACTTCATGCCGTCCGGCGCGCATCGCTTGATCGACTAACACGATGACTTGCTGGCCCATGGCATTGAAAATCGTGAGCTGGGCTGCGCCGTCTTCGGGCAGCTCGAACGCAATCGTAGTAATCGGATTGAACGGGTTGGGATAATTCTGCTCCAGGCTGAATTGCCGCGGCGTTTCGCCGGACTCCGCGACCTCCGTCACAACTCTCGTGCGGAAACGCCAGACGGTCGACCAGTCACTCTTGCCGATGGCATTGCTGGCGCGCACCCGCCAGAAATAAAACCTGTCGCCTTGCAGCTCGCTGATCTGATAAGAGGTGTCAGCAATGCCCGCCATATCGAATGCCATTGCGGCAGAATCGAATAACGAAGTGCTTGCAACTTGCAGATGATATAACTCAGCTCCCGGCGCCGCCTTCCAGGAAAAGGTGGGCTGGGTGGGAATATCACGCAAGTTGTTCGACGGTTCAGCCAACAAAACGGTTGCCGGGAAACCGGCGGTGAAGCTGAAAACTTGCGACGGGAAACTCGTTCCGCCGGGATTGCTCGCACTTACCTGCCAGAAATATTTTGTCTGTCCTTTCAGCCCGCTGATGGTTTTGAACGTATCCACCAAACCGGTTTCATTCACCAGCAATTCCGAAGCAAATGTCGAATCCGTCGCAACCTGCAAATTAAAGGACGCCGCGTTCAGCGAATAATGCCAGCTCAAAGTTACGCTGGATTGGCCTTCGATTGCGCCATTCACCGGCATGGCCAGTATTGGCGACAGCGGCGGAAAAACCTGAATCACATTGCTGATCCCGCTTTCATTGGAATTGTGATCGAGCGCTGTCGCCACATAATAATGCGGGCCATTGCCGGTGGGCGTTTTAGGTGTCGCAGCTTTGTCGCCGGTGATCGCAACGATTCTACTGGGATCCTCCAGGGCGAGTGGATTGATGTTGAGCGTGGTAAAATGATAAATGACATAGCGTGCAGCCGTGTCGCCGTCGCCGGCAACTGCCGGCCCATCCCATTGCAGCGCCGCCGGCCCGCCGGAGGCTAGGCGTTCGTAACGCAGATTTTGTGGTGCATTGGGCGCTACCGCATCTTTCCACGCCATTACCGGCGACAGCGCCGGATGGCGAAAGAGATCCGTGCGCAAACTGTCGGCAAAGCCCTTGGCATTGTCCCGGAAAAACAGCGCGCGAAACATGATGCTGCCTTGCACGTTGGCATTGGCGCGATTGGCACGCACCTGCCGCGGAATTTCGTTCTGCGGCCAATCCACGGCGCGATAAATTGCCTGGCCCGGATAAAAATGACGCTGGTTGCGCTGCGTGCCCCACCAGGGCATGAGCTTGCCGTAATCCTGGCCGCCGCCAAAGGGCCAGTAGAGTTGCGGGGTGATGTAATCGACAATCTGCCGCTGCAACCAGGTTACGGCGTCGCAATAGATCGTGCTGTAAGCGTCCAGGCCGGTGATGCCGGAAGGCACGCCGTTTTTCCAGATGCCGAACGGACTCATACCGAACTTTACATAAGGCTTCACCGCTTGAATGCTGTCATGAATCGTTTGAATGAGCAGATTGACATTGTCGCGCCGCCAATCGCCGAGATTTGTAAAACCCCGGCTGTAATTGGCGAAGGTGGCCGCGTCTTGATTACCCATTTGATTGGGGGGATAGGGATAGAAATAATCGTCGAAGTGCACGCCGTCAACATCATAGCGGCTCACCACATCCATCACCACATTGGTGATATGCTGGCGCGCTTGCGGCAGGCCGGGATCGAGAATTTTGATCGTGCTGATTTGAATCACCCAATCCGGGTGCTGTACCGACACATGTTGAGGGTCATTGGGATAGTTGCCAACTTGCCGCGAAACGCGGTAGGGATTGAACCAGGCATGCAGTTCCATGCCGCGTTTGTGCGCTTCCGCAATGGCAAATTCGAGTGGATCATAATACGGATTGGGCGGTCGCCCCTGCTGCCCGGTGAGCCAGTAGGACCACGGTTCGAGGGTTGAGGCATACATGGCATCTGCTTCCGAGCGGACTTGAAAAATGACAGCATTGACGTTGTGCGCTTGTAACTCATTTAACAAGCGCACCAAATCGGCGCGCTGGGCAGCAGGCGCTTGGTCTGGCGAAGCCGGCCAATCGAGATTGATGACAGTAGCGATCCAGGCGCCGCGAAATTCGCGCTTGGGCGGGAGGGACTGCGCGAACGCCGAAACAGAAGTTGTCAGAAATAGAATTGTGCCAAGCAGTAGCGATTTTTTCATAACACCTCTCAAGAGTTCAAGTTCTCAAGCCAATGTCGCGCCGGCTGCTGCAGAAATTCTTCCAGCGCAATGCCATCCGGGCCGACCAGCAAGGTCTTGGCCGGCGCAAATGCCCGCTGAAACGCAGTCATACCCTCAAAATGTCGCCGCCGTCCACTTTTAACCTCGATGCCAAGCAGACGCTCTCCCTGCCGCAGCACAAAATCGACTTCGTGTCTGTGATTGCGCCAGTAATAAATTTCAACGCCCGTGCCCAGCGCGCTATTGACCAGATGCGCGCCTACCGCTGTCTCCACCAAACGTCCCCAGCGTGCGGCATCCTGCCGCCAAGCGGCAAAACCAACGCCAGCCGTGCCGGTTAGCAAAGCATTATTCAAAACCAGCCATTTCGGACTGGAGGCGCGCCGGCGCAAAGGCGTGCCTTGCCACTTTTGCAGGCCTTTGATCAACCCGGCGCCTTCGAGCAGATGTTGATAATGCGCCAACGTCGTCGTGTTGCCGGCATCCAGAAGTTGTCCCAACAGTTTTTGATAAGACACGATCTGCCCGGAATATTCGGCAGCCATGACGAAAAGCTGCCGCAACAGCGCCGGTTTTTCGATGCGGGTGAGCAGCAAAATGTCCTTGCTCAAAGTGGTTTCGATCAACGACTCGCGCACATATTGCGCCCAACGCTGCTCATCCCTGATCAAGGTCGCAGCGCCGGGATATCCGCCGAAGTACAAATACTGATCGAGATTCCAGCCAAATGCCGCCTGACATTCGGGCCAGGACCAATGTGTGGCATGCAATTGTTCGAAGCGGCCGGCCAGGCTTTCGGTCAATCCTGCTTGCATGAGCAGCGCGGCAGAACCTAAAATGACAACGCGAATATCACGCCCCGCGAGGGTGTCTTCGTCCTAGCAGCGTTTGACCGTTTCCGACCAGCGCGTGATTTTCTGTACTTCATCCAAAACCAGCAGTACGGGTTGGCCCGTTTGCGTCTGAAGTTGTGCGAGTTGCCACTGCTGCTCAATCCAAAGTTGGTCCGGCGGCGCGGTCAAATCAGCGGAGCCATAATGCGATGCGCCCTGCCAGTTTAGCAACACTTGCTGCACAACGGTGGTTTTGCCGACTTGCCGCGGGCCGGTGAGAACCTGGATAAATCGTCGCGGCTCGCGTAATCTTGCCAGAAGTGTGCCGGCGATAGGCCTTTGATAATCAGAAGGATGCATGATGGCTTAAAAATTTACTCAATGGTCTGAGCAAAAATAGGCAGATTGCCACGCAAAAGCAAGCGGCTAAATTTACCAACAAAAAGGGCGCGGGGAATGCCCTCGCGCCCTTTTCGAAAAGCGATTGGCTTCTGTGTGTCTCGCTATTTCCAATCAGGTCAACTGACTAGTCACTTCTACAAAAATCTTCCGAATACAGGTTTTGTGTTGTAGTGACCGGTCAGTGCCAATTGTCCTTATTTCAACAACATCATGCTCTTCGTAAACACCTGCTTGTCAGCATACAGCCGGTAGTGATAAACTCCAGAAGCAAGGCCGTCGGTCTCGAACATGACTTCGTGGCGGCCGGGCGGCATGACTTTATTCACCAGCGTTTTCACCTCGCGTCCCATGTTGTCATAGACTTTCAGCTTGACGATGGCAAACTGCGAAAGCGAGTAGGCAATCGTGGTGTTCGGATTGAAGGGATTGGGGTAGTTCTGGAAAAGCTCGTACTTTCCCGGAACGCTGGAAATCGGCTTATCATCAACTGAAACTGCACCCTTGACAAAACGCATCAGCCGGCTACCGTCGAAGCTGACCGCGTAGGCCGTGTCGCCAGTGACGCTGAATGCGACATTACGCGGGCCATTGCCGATAACCGCACCAGACGAGTTTACAATCTCCGGCATGGAAACGATGGAATACTCAGACGTTTTGAAATTGAAAACATACAATCCATTCGCGGAGTTGTCGACCGGCGTGCTAGCCCGATCCACTGAAACCCACAGCGTGCTGTCAATCGGATGCCAGTTCATCGTCTGGCGGTTCGTCCTCATGATCAACTCGCCCTGGTCGTTGGTGTAAATGCTGTCGGTTTTGGCATAGTTGATGAAATCAGTTGTCGTCCAAAGATAAAGCGGGCCGCCGTTTGAACCAAGATCCGAGGTGATGATCGTTGTCGCATCGGCCGTGATGCCGAGGCCGCGGCCAAATCCTGGCGGGCTTTGAAGTATAACTTGTTGCGATGCAGTAAATGTAAAAGGATCAATGACACTGATCGGATTGAAGCCGACCACCAAGCCAGTCCAAATAAATCCGTCTCTATCAACCATGGGTCCCAAAACACTGCCGGTGGCAATGAACTGGTTCGTCGCTTGCCCGGTTGCCGGGTCCAGGAGGAATATTCGCGAAGCGCGAGCATAGACAATGTTTCCATCATTGTCCATTACCATACCGCGGCAATTGTTGGTGGCAAACGAGTCGGTACCCACCTTGACCTGCTGGATCGGTGAAATCGGATCCTCGGTGCCGTCGGGATTAATTACTCGCAAGCGCGCGGCGGTACTGAAGTTTCCAATCCAGATACGATTTCGTCTATCGACGGCAATGCCGTGCCCGCCACTGACCAGTGTATCGGCGCCAATAAAATCCGTGAAGGCATAGGGTGAAGCGCCGGTAAATTTCCATTTGCCGATGGGAAGAATTTCGATGGTACGAAAAGCTTCCACCGTACCATCCGCAAAGACAGCGATCAAACCCAGCTTTTGGCTGCCCTGGTTATTCGCGGGCGTGACAAAGCCCGAGGCAAGAACAACTGCAGATTTGCCCGCATCCGTGGTGAAGTCACCTTCATAAGAACCAACCAGGGTTGCACTGTCATTGCCGGGCCTGACATCATACGTATACATCCCGGGATCCACGGAAATATAGCCCGAGCTTTGGCTGTAACCCAAATCATCAACAAACGGCGTGGTGCTGCCAACCGTAAAAAAATCCAGCCCGGAAAGCGGGCCATCGGTATTGCCGTTGTTCACGAAAAATTCCACTTTGGTGGGATCGCTCGCAGCTTCGCGCGCGTTGGGCACGGCAAAGACAGAGATCAGGATGTCACGGTTCGCCGGATCCGGATTTTCATACCTGCCTAAATTCACTTGCAAGATGCCATTGATCACGCACACGTACGTGCCGCCGCCGGTAAAAGCCACGCTGACTTCAGCGACAATTGAATCCGGATTGGTGGGATGCGTGAGAATGATGGGGGCATCACCGGACGGTACATCTACAAACGCAGTCGCGGTCCGAAACGTGAATTGATCCACGTACAGCGAATCGCCCACATAAAGATCGATCGGCCGGGTGTCAATATCGCCGGAGTTGTGAATGAATTGCACTCGGGCATTTTGCGCTAGCGCCGGCAAGGTCAGCAGGCTCATGAGCAAAAAAATCAAACTGCTTTTCTTAGCAACTGTCTTCATCGGAAACCTCCATTCGCGTTTTTGGAGTTCAATTGGATATTTACTGGATGTTTCGAAACGATGCTGCTTTCAAATTCTCATAGGCTGCTCCTCTAAAATAGATTTTGCGCACGGATAAAATCAGGTCATCGCGCCAAACACAAGACTGCCGGCCCTCGCCGCTTCACTTGACAAAGGGCCGGCGAAACTTATCGAGCATTAAATTGCCGGAGTCATACTTGGACACAATGGCTCTCGGCTGCAGGTTGATTTGTGGAGTCCAAGTCTTCGCTTACTAACTCAAATCTAACGGCGCCCGTAATAGGGCGCGCCTGGTTTTCCAACGTCGATTTTGATCAGATTCGACGTGTTGCTCAATTGCTGGATGGCAAAAAGCAAATTCCCTTCCCCCCACGACATAGCATAAACCGTGGGCGCAACCAGGCCGGGATACAACACCTCATGGCTGCCATCGGGGCGCAAGACAAACGTGCCCTCGGGATGATTCGTGCCTAGGTACATTTCGCCATCCGCAGAGAACGTCAAGCTGAGCACGTCTCCGCCCACGAGCCAGGGCGCCGCAGCAATATCCAAAACGACCTCTTTCGCGCCGAGGGTTTCGCCCTGGATTTGGCTGCGCCAGATTTTGGCTTCACCGGTAGCGGCGTTCTTGCCGGCGGCGTACACATAGCCTTCGTAAACTCGCAGTGTTGCCAGCGTGACCGGATAGGAGTCGGCTCTGGCCGTGGTTTTGTCCGGTTTGACGAGATAAATGTCGGTGTCAACAGTCACCCAAATATTGCTGTTGGCATCGAAATCCAAATCTTGCGGAACACCG
>SZPB01000285.1 GCA_030263535.1 Cytophagia bacterium CHB2 | reverse complement strand
GCCTTTCGTGTCGCCGAAGAAAATGGTTTGTTCGAATAAAGCCGGCGAGCTGCGCACGAGGCTTTGCGTGTCGAACTTCCATTTGAGTTGATTGCGGCGCAGATCGAGCGCATAGAGATGGCCGTCGCCGCTGCCGAAATAGGCAATGTCGCCGACGATTAAAGGCGAGGAGAGAAAATAATCGAAGCCCCACGGATAAGCGCGCGTTGCGCCGGTTTGAAATTTTGCGAGGAGTTTGCCGTCGCGCGTATTTACGGCATAAAAGCATTCATCGCGGCTCGTAAAATAAACTGCGCCGTGCGCGAGCGCGGGCGAAGAGTGCACCGCGCCGTTGGTTTTGAAACGCCATTGCTCGTTGCCCGTGAGCGCGTCGAGGGCGTAAAGGCAGCTATCGCCGCTGCCGAAATAAACACGGCGCGCGCGCACCGCGGGCGTGGAGCGCACCGGCCCGTTCGTCTTGAAGGCCCAGCGCACGGATTCGAACTGATGCACGGCCTGGCCTTTATACACGCCGCGATGTTGCGCGTCGCCGCGAAACATGATTGCGGGCGGCGTTTCATTCGGCTCATGCTCCGCGCAGGCAATGAGCACGGCAACAATAACGAGCGACGCGTGTGCGAGTTTATTCATTCGCGGCCTCGACCGTAACTTTGCGGCACGCGCTGCGCTCCGGCTGTTTCGCAATCTCTTCCAACGCGCTCTCAGGCACCTGCTTCGTGAACGGCGAGTTTTGAAATGAGTCGAAAACCAGTTTGCGATTCGCGGCATGCGTGTAGTCGCTAAACTTTGCCGCAACCTCGCCGCCGAGGTCCGCGTTCACGTCGAGATTTTTGACGGGCGAGGCACAGTTGAAATCGAACGACCGCAAACTCACGCGGCGCAGGCGCGGCGCTTTGCTCGTGAAAAAATGCACGGCGAGATTGCGCACGTCGTAAACGATGCTCCATTGTGTGTGCGCGCCTTGCGCCACGTTGCGCAGAATGTCGAACGAATAATCAATCGCCGACTTGCCTGCGCTCGGTTTATAATTTTTCGCCATCACGCCCGCGCGCACGAAACGATCTAGCGAGCTCATCGACGTGGGCAGTGTCGCATTGCTCTCGAAACGTTTCGCATAAGCGAGCGACTCTTCATACGTGCTGTTCGCCAGCGCCTTCATCGGCATTTGCTCGCCGGAATGCGTCACGAGTTTGCCGTTGAGAAATTCCACGCTCGCGATTTCGCTCTTGCTATCCGCGATCAAAAAATGAATGCCAACGTGCGAGCGAATGCGAACTTTTTCGGCAAGCTGCATCACCTCTTGCACGGTTGCGGCATTGTCGAGTTGATATTGAATCCATTCCAAACTGCCGAGCACGGGACGCGCGTCCGCGCTCGGATAACGCGTCGCATCCAATTGCGAAAGCTCGACGATCAAGCCGGTTTCGTTCATGCCGCCCGTGGGCAAATCGCGGCCGAATTGATTGAAGGTGAGGCTGCCGTATTTCGAAGTCCACTGCGCCGCGACTTCGCCCTCGTTCGCCGTCGCGGTTCTCATCACGCCGCGCTTGTTGATGATGACGTGGCCGTAGCCGATCGGGAAATCATAATTGCGGCCAAAGATCAAATCCTTGCCGTGAAATAAACAGAACGTCGTGCAGGCCTGAGCGGTGGTTTGAACGAGCAAGACGAGCGCGAGCATGGCGGCGAAAGTGAGCGGGAGTTTTTTCATGAGATTTTCTCAAAAGGTTTTGCTAGAGGCACAACGCGACTGCGTCGCATTCCAAAAGCTGAATCAAAAGCGCACGCAAAGCTGCAAAGGCGCAAAGAACCCGCGAAGCTTTTCTTTGCGTAATCTTTGCGGCTCTGCGTCTTTGCGTGAGCTTCTTTTTTCGCGTGCGCGATGGTAGTATGGAGAGTTCATGTGCGAACGAATGCACTGCGCGGCGCTACATTTCGTTTCACCTTCAAAGCCGCGCTTGTGTCGAGTCATCTTTCTGAGCGAAGAATTTTCGCAGCAGCGCTTGCTCCTTCTCACCTTTTATCCGCGAAAAGAGTTGCGTGCCGAGTTTGCGAATCGTCTCCGGCTTGTCGAACGGAAACTGCGCGTACATTTTTCCGCCCGCAAAATGGCAAGGCTGGCACTGTGCGACGAGAGGCGCAATGTCTTTGGCGAAATCAACGCGCGTCGAATCCGGTGCGAGCGCTTTCGTTGTTGCGACGGCGCGCACGGTTTGAGCTTCGAGCGCCGAGTTCGTGCGCGGGCCGCAGAGCAGCATGAAAGAGCTTTGCGCAAGCAGAAAGACGAGCGCGGGGCGATGTTTGAGTGCGGGCATGTTGAGCATCGATTCTATTTTGAGAAGTTCGCGTGTACTGCGTCACTTTTTGCGCTGCATGTTCATCACCCACAGCGGTTGCCAGTTCGCGCCCGCGTCGGTGGAGATCGCAAGCTCCCAGCGCACGGACGACGCCGTGATTTCGGAAAACATAATGCGCGTGAGCCGCGGCTGATGTTGCGCCGTGGTTGTTGCGCGCAAAAAAGTGCCGATGCCGTTGGCAAAGCTTCCTTCAAAAACGGCAAACTGCGGATGCCGCGTATCCATCCAATGCAGCGACCACTTTTTCTTTTCGGCGTCATAAGCGCGCACGCTCATGCCGCGCAGCAACTCCGCGGTTTTCATGCCCTCCCAAAAGAATAAAACTTTTCCCTCCCATGATTCGAGCAGCGCACAGCCGTCGAGCGCGCGCGAAACTTTCGTGGCCGCGTCCAACTTGAGCCACGTGCCGTCGGCTTGCAAAATTTCCTGCACGATGTTCCATTCGCCGAGCCAGAAATCGAACTGACGCGCTTCCGCGGATTGGCACGCGGGCGGAAAGGCACTGCCGGTTTGCGCCAAAGCCGGAGCGACGGCGAACAAACTTGCAAACGCGAATAGCAAAGGGCAGTGCAATTTTGCGGTGGAATTTTGCACGTTGCGCATGCGCCTTAGAATCCTTTCAGCTCCTCCGGCAAGAGTTTCTTATCTACCACCGGCCGCTTGCCATTGCCTAACTCCTGCGCCATCGCATACACCGTGCGCGAAATTTTGAGCATGTTCTCGAAATCGATCTTCTCCACGTGATCCGTGACTTTGTGATAATCCTCGTGCTCGCCATCGGTGTAAAAGATGATGGGGATGCCCTTCAGTGCATAGTTGAAATGATCGCTGCGAAAGAAAATCTTTTCGGGATCTTTCGGATCGTCGTACTTGTAGTTGAACGCGAGATTGTAATACGCTTTATTCACCGCCTCGCTCAACGCGCCCAGTTCGGTGCTCATCTTTTTCGAACCCACCACGAAGACCTCGTGTTGCTTGGCCAAAGCCGTGTTCGCGTCGTTTGCTTTCTGCGCGCGGCCCACCATATCGAGATTCAATTGCGCGACGATTTTATCGAGCGGCACCGTCGGGTGCTCCGTGAAATATTTCGAGCCCCACAAGCCCTTCTCTTCGCCCGCATGCCACACAAAGAGCAGCGAGCGTTTGGGGCGTGCGCCTTTTGCAAATGCTTCGGCAATCGCAAGAATGCTCACCGTGCCGGAGCCGTCGTCATCCGCGCCGTTGTAAATCGCGTCGCCGTTGATCGGAGTCCCGACGCCGACGTGATCGTAATGCGCGCCGAGCGCGACGTATTCTTTTTTCAAACTCGCGTCGCTGCCCTCCAACACGCCGATCACGTTCTGGGTGAACACGCGCTCGCTCTTTGCCACAACGGTGAAGCTGATTTTCTTTTCCGGTTTGAATGAAAAGCTCGCCACCGGCTCGCCGCTCGCAGCGCCGTTGAAAATTTTTGTGGCGCTATATTGCTCGCCTTGAAACAACGCCTGCGCGGCGCGCGGCGCCAGCGCGAGCACGGGAATTTTGCGTAGGCCTTCAGCTTGAAATTTTTCCACGCCGAGCGTGCCGGTGATCGTCGTGCTCTTCCGTGTTTGCTCCCAAAACGTCAGCGTTTGAAAACTGCCGATGGCAATGCCGCCGACCGCGCCGCGTTGAACGCCGCAATTTGCCAATCTTCGCCCTGCTTGCCGGAGAGATCCGCGAAGCTCACGCCTTTGGGAAATTCGCTTGTCCACACCACGATCTTGCCTTTCACGTCGAGGCCGGCGAAAGCGTCGATATTCTTCGCTTTGATCATCATGCCGTGGCCGACATAAATCAGCGGCGCGCTCGCCGCGCCGGAGCCGGAAGCGGAATGCGCGAGGAAGTCCGTTCCAAACTTGAAGCGCTGCCCGTTGATTTCGAGCGCGGTTTGGGCGGAATCCACGATGCTCTTTTGCAGCGCGAAACGTTGCATGAACGTGCCGTTGTCGCCCGCGGGCTGCACGCCCCAACGCGAAAGATTGGTGGCAATAAATTTTGCGGCCACGTCAAGCCCGCGCGAAGGCGTGTCGCGGCCTTCAAGCTCATCCGAGGCAATGAACTCGAGATAATCTTTCAATTGATTCGCGGTGATCATTTCCGCGCCGCGATATTTTCCGTTCGGCGGATTCGACTTCGGAGGGGGAGAAAATCCCCAACCGAGCAGCGCGGCGAGAAGAAGTGTGACAACGGCAAAGCGAGACTGCAATTTCATCTGTGCTCCTTGTGATATTTTCGGGCTTACATTTTTCTCGCATATCTTTCCTTCACGTGCGGCATCCAGGTCTTGCCGCCGTCGCGCGATTGCTCGACAATTCTCTCCAGCGTGTTTGCAGCAATCGGCGTCCAATAGATGCGCGATAAAATCGGCTTGCCTTCGCGCAACCACTCGCGATAAAAACGCCATTGGCCATCTTCCTAGCGCCCTTCCCAAAGTTGATGATAACCGGACGACACCCAAGAATAAAACCAGCGGTGCTTGCCGTCGCGATGCCGGCCTTCATCAAGCGACTTTGTCGCAACCGCATATTCGCCATCTTTCGTCTTCCAGACTTCTTGAATCGCGCAACCGTTCAAAATTTTCCTAATTTCGTGAACTTGGTTGCCCTCGACCTGTTGCCAAACGCCGATTTGAAAATCGAAAGCATTGGCTTCCGGCGAATTGCAAACGTCTTGGCTTTGAACATGACTTGACCAACCCGAAAGAGAGCAGAAGAAGACGATTCGTGCAAGATGAGGCGCATACTTTTCATTTCAGGCTCATCTTTAATCCTTCATCAACTCCAACTTCGCCCAACTCTCGCGGATGAATTTGAGATCGGCCGGCGACGAGCCGAAAACCAATTCGCGCTAGCGGCAATCGTCGGAGAGAGTCTGCGGCCAATATTGCGGCGAGGCGGGATTGTCGGCGAACACCACGGCGAGACGAACGCTTTCGCCCTTTAAAATCGGCGCGCGATTTTAAACTCGAGCGTGCCTTTACTTCCCGTGTTCATGTTGTTCGCCAACCAGCCTTTGGCTTGCAAATAAGCCGCGCGCTCGGCTTCGGCTTTGTGGGGTGAAGCTCGTGTCGCGCAATGCCCAAACAAATTTTTGCCGCGGCTGCCACGACTCGCCGGTTTGCCAGTACGTGGTCGTTCCCAATGCCGCGGAGGCGTGATGCACGAACACAGTGTCGTTGTCGATCACTTACACATGCGCCCAACCCGGTTTGCCGCTCTCAATGCCGATATAAAGAAATTCACCGTCGTGCTGTAAGTGCAATTCGCCGCCGCCGACCAACGTTTGTTTGAGCGCGGATTTCCATTCTTCCTCGCGCAACTTGCCGTCAATGATTGCGGCGTTGGCATGAGGCACGCGCAACGCTGGTTTTTCGATTTGGGAGTTTGCAGCAGCGCTAGCTGCTAACAAAAAAAGAACCGCGAGACGCTTGCTGAAGATTGACATGCAAGTGTTCTTTAGATTTGATTAGATGATGGAATGAAGCAAGCTCGGAATAAAATTCTAAATGCTTTTCTCGGCGACACTCGGTGACTTCAGTGAAACTCGGTGGAAAGCTTTTTCGCTGAGAGCGCCGAAGTCACCGAGTCGCACTGAAAGTCTTTGAGATTGTCTCTGAATTTTGCACGTCGGCTGCCACTGGGTCAAAAGCAATGGCGCTCCGCACACAACTCCGCTAGGAGTGAAATGTTTATAGCAAGCGCGGCCCTGCGATGTCCTTGAACTCCGTAGGAGTGGAATGTTGAATTTCGCTGAATTGGCGTGGGCAATATATGATGAAATCAAACATGTCACTCCTATCGGAGTTTTGGAAATGGGTGCGAGGCTTTACTAGGAACATTTCACTCCTAGCGGCGTTGCAAAACTACCTCTCGTGCTAAATTTTTTATGCACCACCCAGTGGGCAGATTGGTTTCGCGATCGAGCCTGCGCTCTTCGCAGCTTTGGTCAGCTTCAGTGCAAAACTCAGATTGTCACTAAAATTTTTCTGCCCAATATTTTTCTGTCTTTGCTTGTAATGCGCAGAGCGCCTCACAAATTCTCCTTCACAAACTCCGTCATCGTTTGAAAGAGATGCAGATACGTGAGCGGATTGCCGGTGCCTTGCAGGCTGTGATTGCCGCCGGGATAGAGCATAAACTGAAAACGCTTTTTGTTTTTTTGCAATTCTCTGAGCAAGTGCAGCGTGTTGATGAAATGCACGTTGTCGTCTTGATCGCCGTGAACGATCAGCAACTCTTGCTCGTCGCGCAAGTTCGCGACGAAATTCAGCGGCGAGGCTTCTTTGTAGCCTTGCGGATTTTTTTGCGGGGTTGACATGTAACGCTCGGTGTAAATCGTATCGTACATGTCCCAATCACCGCCGGGCGCGATGGCGATGCCGAGTTTGAACACTTGCGGGCCGTCGTACTTCGTCATCGCCATCAACGTGTTGTAGCCGCCGTAGCTCCATCCCCAAATGCCGATGCGCTTTTCATCCACATATGGCAGCGCGCCGAAATATTTTGCCGCAGCGATTTGATCGCGCGCTTCCACGGTTCCCATGTTTTTGTGAACCGCGCTTTCGAACGCTTTGCCGTAGCCTGCTGCGCCGCGATTATCAACGCATGTAACGATGATTTGATGCTGCTGCGCCAAATACGCATGAAAGTATCCAAAGAAACCGTCCCATGAATCCGTGACGTTCTGCGCTGCCGGGCCGCCATACGTATACATGAGCAAAGGATAATTGCGCGAAGGATCGAAGTTCGTGGGTTTGATGAGATAAGCGTGCAGCGTGTTGTTGTCCGCGCCGGGCAGGGTAAGAAATTCCGCTTTGGGGAAATCGTATTCCGTGAGCGTGCGCAGCAAAGCGGCATTGTCCTCGAGAAATTTCACAAGCGCGCCGTCGGCTTTGTGCAAGCGCGTCACCGGCGGCGTGTGGCGATTGGAATAGGTGTCGATGAAGTAGCGCCAATCTTTTGACCAATTGATGCCATGCGTGCCCTTTTCTTTCGTGATCTTTACCGGCGCGGAAGGGGAGTTGGTGGATTTGTTCGGATCGAGTGCGAGGCGATAAAGATGTTGCTCCGCCGGGTTTTCGGCATTGGCGGTGAAATAAAACTGTTTGCTCTTCGCATCATAACCATGAAACGCGGTGACTTCCCACGCACCGCGTGTGATTTGTAGCGCCGGCCCGCCTTCGGTTTTGTAGAGGTACAAATGATTGTAGCCGTCGCGCTCGCTTTGATAGAGCACATGCTTGCCGTCTTCGAGATAAACGAGTTTGGGATTGCCGCCGAACGGATCGAACGGCTCGACCCACGTGCTTTCTTTGTCATCAAAAATAGTTTTGAGTTGCACGTTTGCGGGATCGCCGTGCAATAGCGCAACGTGATTCTGCTCGCGATTCATGCGCAGCATCCACACATAATGTTTGCCGTTGATCGCGGGCGTCCAACCCATGCGCGGGATGTATTCGTATGCCTCGTTGTCTTCATGCCAATTGCCGGTGGCGAAATATTGCGGCTTGCCGGTGGCGATGTCGATCACGCCGACGCGAATTTCGCTGTTCGCCTCGCCCGCGCGCGGAAAGCGAAAGCGTTTGAGTTCGGGCCGCTCGCCTTGCAAATCCGCCATCACAAAATCGCTGGTCTTTGATTCATCGAGTTGCACAAAAGCGAGATAGCGGCCATTGGGACTCCATGCCCAGCCGTCGCGCAAGCCGAACTCTTCTTCATAAACCCAATCCGTGGTGCCGTTGATGATCGTGCCCTCGGCGCCGTCGAACGTGAGTTGCGTTTCTTTCATGCTAGCCAATTCCACTGCGAATAGATTGCGATCGCGCACGAACGCCACGTGCTTGCCGTTCGCGCTGAGTTTGCCAAACATTTGATAGCTCTTCTCGCGGCTGCTGATCGGCGTGAGTTTTTGCGCGGCGAAATCATACAAATAATAAAAGCCTTTGGTCGGCAAGCGCCACACCGGCGCGGAGTCGGTGTAAATCAACAAGCGGGTGCGGTCCGCACTGAACGCATAATTCTGAATCGCGATGCGGCGATTCACGTCCTCGGCGTGCAACTTCGCGCCTTCGACTAAAACGGTTTGTTGATCGCGTTCGAGATCGAAACTGATCAAATCCGTTCCGTCTGCGCCATCGGGTTTGACAAAGGTGATCACC
>SZPB01000284.1 GCA_030263535.1 Cytophagia bacterium CHB2 | reverse complement strand
TCGTCCCGGCGACGAGCGAGCCAACGTCAAGCTGCAAGACGCGCTTGCCGAGCAGCGGCAGGAAAATCGTTTCACGCTGGGCAATTATTTTTGGTCGCCGGATGGCAACGCGATCTTATTGCCGTCAAAAAACGATCTTCATCTTTATGATATTGCCTCCGGCGCGACGAAGCGCCTCACGAACGACGAGGCGGAGGAACGTGACCCACAATTCTCGCCGGACAGCCGCAGAATCGCTTTTCTCAAGAATCATAACTTGCATGTGCTGGACCTCGCCAGCGGCACAACGCGGCAGCTTACCACCGAGGGCCAGGAACATATTCTGATCGGCAAATTCGACTGGGTGTATGAAGAAGAGTTTAGCATTCGCACGGGCTTCTATTGGTCGCCGGACAGCCGGCACATTGCTTATTTTCAGCTCGACGAGCGCGAGGTGTCGGTGTTTCCGCTTGTCGATTTTATTCCGGTGCATAATGTTTATGAACCGATGCGCTATCCGAAGGCGGGTGACAAGAATTCGATCGTGAAGATCGGCGTGATCGGGGTGGAAGGCACGAACGGCGGCACGCGCTGGGTTGATCTCGGGCCGGAAACCGATATTTACGTGCCGCGCATCAAATGGCTGCCAAACAGCGCTGAGTTGGCGGTGTTGCGCTTAAATCGCGACCAAAATCACCTCGAATTCTTGCTTGCAGATGCCGCCACCGGCGCCACGCGGCTTTTGTTTGAGGAGAAAGAGTCCAACGGTTGGATTGATATCAATGACGATTGGCGTTTCATCGCGAACGGCCAGCAATTGCTGTGGCTTTCTCTGCGCGACGGCTGGCCGCATCTTTTTCTTTATGACATGAACGGCAGAGTCGTACGCCAGGTGACGCAAGGCCAATGGGGCGTCACGGAAGTCGAGGGGGTGGACGAAAAGAACAAGCTCATTTATTTTACGGCGACGGAAAAAAGCCATCTGGAGTCCCACCTCTACAAAATCAAATGGGACGGCGCCGGCATGAAGAGGTTGACGGCGCGCGACGGCCATCATGCGATCAACATGTCGGACAACACAAAATTTTACTTTGACAATTTTTCCAATGTCAGCACGCCGACGCAGGCGGTTTTGCATAAAAATGACGGCAGCATCGTCGAAGTGATCGAACCGAACAATATTCCGGCGCTGCAGGAGTATCAATTTTCTGCGGTAGAATTCAGTACGATGACGACTTCAGATAATGTGGTTTTGCATTATTCGATGATCAAACCGCCGAATTTTGATCCCAATAAAAAATATCCGGTGTTGATGTATGTTTATGGCGGGCCAGGCTCGCAAACCGTGGTCAATCGCTGGGGCAGTTCACGCGGACATTGGCATCAACTCCTGGCGCAAAAGGGTTATATTGTGGTGTCGGTGGACAATCGCGGCACTGGCGGCCGGGGCAAGCAATTCATGATGCAGACCTACAAAAATCTCGGCGAGCTTGAGACTACGGACCAGATCAACGCGGCCAAGTGGCTGGCGCAACAGCCTTATGTCGATGCCGGTCGCATCGGCATTTGGGGCTGGAGTTACGGCGGTTATATGTCGGCGTTTTGTTTGCTGAAAGGCAATGAAGTTTTTAAAGCAGCAGTGAGCGTCGCGCCGGTAACCGATTGGCGCAATTACGACACGATTTATACCGAACGCTTCATGTTGACGCCCGCGAAGAATCCCGAAGGCTATGAGCGCACCGCGCCGGTGAAATATGCCAAGAATCTCAAGGGCAAGCTGCTACTCGTGCACGGCGCGAATGATGACAACGTACACATGTCCAACGCGCTGCAGCTTGCCATGGCGTTGCAGGACGCGCGCAAACCGTTCGATTTCATGATCTATCCGCGCAAGCAACACGGCATCAGCGGCCGTGATACGCAAGTACACCTGTTCAACATGATTACGGATTTTTTGCTCGAGAATTTGTAAGCAAGAGGTGTGGAAACGAGGATTGGCGAAGATAAGTGGAAAGTTTCAGCCCTGAATTTTGCCGCTAATCCTCGTTTCCATTTTTCGGGTGAGCGATCTTCGCGGTATAAGATTTTTCCAGCCTCTTCAAAAAATCTTCATCAATCGTAACTCCCGCCTGCACCAGCGCCAGCAACGCTGCGCCGATCACCGGCGGGAAACGCGCCTCAACAATTTGCACTCGCGTTTTTTCGGTGCCGAGCGCCTGCCAAAATGAAGACAATAACATCTCGCGCCGGCGAAAAAGCCCGCCGAGCAAAACCAACGGGATACTCTGTTGCTGCTCGAATTTTTGCAGCGCAGCCTGAACATGCCGGCCGAGCGCAAATCCGGTTTCATTGAGCAGGCGTTGCGCCACGGCATCGCCGTTTGCGGCAGCCTCAAATACCAGGGGCGCCAGCTTTGCCATGCGCCCGCGATCGAAGTCCGGTTGGTAAATTTTACTGATGCTCAATTCGATGCTTTCGACTTGAAAGTGTTGTTCGAAAAATTTTCGCAGCGCCGTTTTTTCCCCGCGCCCATCCCAATCTTGCAGCGCCGCGTTGATGGCATTGCGCGCCAATGCGAAACCGCTGCCTTCATCGCCAATGAGGTAACCCCAACCGCCGATGCGCACGAGTTTGCCGGAATCGGTGCGCGCGAAGGCAAACGAGCCGGTGCCGGCGTTCACGATGATGCCCGGCCCGCCTGCGAAAGCGCCGGTGAGCGCACTCACGGCATCGCTATCAACGCTAATATGTTTTGCGAGATGAACCGCGGTTAATGCCGAGCCTACAATTTCGCGATCAGCAGGGCGGCCAACGCCAGTGGAGCAGACGCCGGCAAAATCAGCCGGCCCAGTTGCAACGTTGGCATCGTGTTGTAATGCCGCCAGCAATTGCGAAATCGGTTGCGCGATCGCGCCGCGCACTTGCGCGTAAATTACCGGGGCGGCCTGGCGACTCGCCAGGATTTCACCGTCGCCGCGGATGAGGCAGCCGCTCAACGCTGTGCCGCCGCCGTCAATACCGAGAATATGGATTTCAGGGGAAAGTGAGTTCATGGCAAAAAGAATTAAGAAAATGTTGGTAAGTAAATTGGCCGTTAATCGTGTGAGCGCAGGTTTTCTGAGAAGATCGCCTGGCTTTGCTTTGGATAAGATTTGAAAGGCAATGAGGCGTTTGCCGCAAGACGGGCTTGCAGCTTGCGATAAAGAAAGATGATGACTGCGAGTTTGAGCGCGCTGCTCGGCAGGAAAACAATGCAGCCCATCCAAGCTGCCTTGTCAAAGCTTAACGCGGATCCCAGAATGAAATTCGTACTCAGCCACAGATAGATCACACCCAGCGTAAAAATCATGGCAACGCCGGCGGCATTAGCCAATATCAATCGTGACAGCGGGCGCTCCGGCAGCGAGAAACCGCGAAAGAATCTGCCGTGCAGTATCACGCCTGCAACGAAGCTGGCGAGCGGAAACCCGAGCAAATAGCCGAAGGTTGGTTGCAATACATACGCCGGGCCGCCGCCATTCGCAAAGATCGGCAGGCCCGCGAGGCCAAGTCCGAGATAAAGCAATTGACTTAATGCGCCGAAAAACGGCCCTAAAATATTGCCGGACAGCAGAACGAAAAAATCCTGCAAGCTCAACGGCACCAGCGGCAGGGGAATGCGAATAAATGCGCCGATAACGGTAAGCGCCGTAAACAGGCTCGTCAGCGTCAGGAGACGCAGTTTTTCACGCGTGGGTACGGCGGCCGCTTTCGATTGCATCCGCGCCTCAACTTGGGAGAATTCTTCGAATAGTAAATTTTTGTTGGCGAATATACAAAGCCGGAGTTGCAAAGTCAAAGGTTGCAACTTGGTTGCGTGCGGGTTATCTTTGCTTTTCACGCGCGCCTTGACACGTAAACCGCCTCTGCGGAAACGCCGCGCACGATGGCCAAATGTTATAATTCAATAACGAAAAGGAAGAACGATGACGATACGACACACGCGGTTGAAATGGTTCTTGTCGCTTTTTTTTGTTTTGTTGGGATGGAGTTTCACGGCAGCGCAGACGGCAAATGAGGTGAGCGTCACCATTGAGATCTTTGCCGACTCAACCAATCACCTCGTCGCAACGTTGCGCGTGCCTGCCGGCGCGAATGCCCGCGAGGTGATGGATAAACATTTCAAAATGGATTACGCCGATTTCACGCATCGTTTCGTGTCCGGCATTGCCGGTTTTAAGGCAGCGGCGAAAGATCGAAAATTCTGGAAGCTGGAGATCGATGGGGAGGCGTCAAAAGTCGGGATTGCGGAGGTGAAAATCACCAAGCCGATGCGCTTGCGCTGGGTGATGGCTTCGTTTTAATTCTCCGTGTAGGAGATTCTCTTGAGCAATTGTTCGCGCGAGATTTTTTGCGCGTTGAAATCCTCGGCATCCTGTTTTTTTATGCGATAAATCAGTTGATTCGGTTGATGGGGAGGCGCATCGAGTAAGTCCGTCACCAGCACGATCCATTCTTGTGGCTGCAGGCGCGGCAGCGCCGGGCTTTGCTGCGTGATAATGTCGATCGACTTGTTTTTGAGCTGGCCATACTCGCTTTGCCAATTTTGCTGGCGTTCATTAACCACGATTTGCATACGCTGGGCATGTTGCTCTGCGCGGCGTTTCAACTCCGCCATGATTTGCGCGGCGGTTTTGAATTCCTCAAAATCCACCGCCTTTTCCGGCCTCTCCGCTTCGTCTTCGAGCCAAAAGTTTTCCATGAAGCTGCGGCCCAATTGGGCATTCGTGAAAAACACGGCGCCATAATTTTCAAGATAAATGCCGCGCGCCTCGCCCGCGCGATTTGAGACGGCGCGCCCGATCGCTGCGGCAATGCGGCTCAAATCATGATCATCGGCATTCATTTTCTTGCTTTGCATGCGCGCCTGAAATTGTGCCCGATCCAGTTTGCCGGTGTGCAACGCGGCAAGATCAGGCTGGCGCACCAGCGCAAGCATTTCTTCCTCGCCGCTTTCAACACGGCGCGTCGTTTCGCCGCCGAAATCAAAGAGCGCCGATACCTCCGGACGGGAATCGCGATAAATCGCAATTCGCTCGTTTTCGTTCAGATAATCGAGTGTGCCGGTCCAGTGCGCAAAGAACTCGAGAATCGCTTCGTCGCGGCTAGTCTTTTCCGGAAGCATGTTCGTCGCTGCGCCGGAACCCGAGGCAAAATACTCCTGGCGTACGCGCGCAGAATTTCCTCTAGTTTCGCGTCCAAATTCGAAAAAGGAGATATTCTGAGCCGAAGGCACTTTGAACAACACGCCGAAACCCGGAAGATAAGTTGCCCGCGTCGCCGGCGCACTCCAGCGCCATCCAGGCGCCGATTGCACCTCGAGCAACCGGTCGAGAACCAATTCCATAATATCCAAATTGCGCTGCAACCGGGCTTGTTCAGCGCTTCCGGCTTGCGCATGTGCTGCGTTTGCCGCAGCCAGTATTGCCCAACATGAAAATAAAGTTGTGAGTAGAAAATCTTTTTTCATACAACATCTCGTATTCGGAACGCCTGCGGTTCGAGCAACCTACCTCTAAGGCCGCGGGGAAGAGTTGCCTACGCGCAGCATGAGTTGATCGATTATGCGATCGGTTTGCTGCAGGCGATTCACCGTGTTTTGCTCGACTTTTTCCAAGCCCTGGCCAAGCAGGAGAATATCCTGCTGGCGCTGACGGTTGAATTCCGTTGCAAAATTCACCAGCGTGCGGTCGAACTCGGCTTGTTGCTTTTGATAATGCGCTTGCACAAGTTGCGCGACCATCTCACGATTTTCCAGCCGCAGTTGTTCGGCCAGTTGATTTTTGTATTGCTCGGAGACCTCGACGACCGGGCGCGGCATGAGGCTGGTGCGATAGCTGAATTGGCCGCCGCCGGCGCTGATTTCGAGGTTGAGAATCGCGCTTGTCACCAGCGCGGAAACCACCGCCGCACTCAGGCCGAACGCCAGCCTGCCCCAGCGCGGGGCAGGCTCGGGGAAAAGCAAATTCTTAAGCGACTGCGTCCAGCTCGGGCGCGCCTCGACGAAAACCAGTGAACGCGAGGGCGCTGCTTGCGGCAACGCTTGCAGCGTTAAACTCGTGCGGCTCAATGTTTCGTATTCACGCCGGCACTCCTCACACGCGGCGAAATGCGTGCGCAGCAGTTTTTCCGTCTCACTTTCGATTTCGTCGTACAGCAAATCCATCATTGCGAGTTTCGTATCATCACATTTCATATTGCAACACCTCGTCATCCAGTTGCCAACGGGTTAATATTTTTTTCAATGCCGAAAGCCCGTAATAGAGGCGTGACTTGACAGTGTTCACCGGCGCGCCCAGCGCTTCGGCAATCTCGGTGAATTTCAAACCTTGATATTCCTTCATAATCACGACAATGCGTTGTTCTTCCGGTATTTCTTGCAGCGCTTTTTCAATAATCTCGCGCAGTTGATTCCGGCTCACGATCTTATCAGGGTGCTGGCTGGCGTCAGGGAACAGGGTGAGTGCCGGGTTCTTGTTCAATTCCAGCGAGCCGAGTTCCTGTATGTTTTCCAGCGACACCACCGGTCGCCGCCGGCGCTGCTTGATCCAGTCCCGGCAGAGATTGGCCGCAATCTGATGAATCCATGTCGAAAAACTCGAGGGGTTGTTCAAGCGATGCAGATTGCGATAAACCCGCACGAACACTTGCTGGCTCAAATCATGCGCCTCATCGCGATTGCCGACGTAGCGCAGCACGAAATTGTAAATCGTTTTCTCCCAACGCCACACCAATGTGTTGAAGGCGTTGGCGTCCCCTTTCACAAATTTGTCAATCAAATCAACATCTGTCATAGAAGCCGCCATGTTGCTGCGTGAGGCGCTCCCGCCCGGAGGGCGTATTGCGCCGTTGTTAGGTCCGACGTTTAGGACGAATTTGGCCCGAAAAAAGTTTTAGGCTTGCGTTCGCCGTCTGAATAAAATGTCTCGAAAACCCGACAGCATGGCCGTTGCCAGCTTGCCGATCTCGCCGGGCTGGTTGAGGGCCGTGCGCATCAACTCGCGAACGGCGCCGAAGGCCACGCCAAATGGAATCGTGAGCCAGTGATACCAGCGCGCGTAGCGTTTGTAGAAACGAAAATTGCCCAGGATTTTGTGATAGGCTTTGTAGCTGGCGCTCGAGCTTGCGCTGATTTTGTGCCAGATTTTGGCCTCCGGTTGAAACAGGCATAAATAACCGGCCTGGCGCGCGCGCTGGCACCAATCGGCGTCCTCGGCATACATGTGATAGGATTCATCCAGCGGGCCGATTTGCTGCAGGCAGGCGCGGCGCACGAGCAAGGCGCAGCCGGTGAGGTAATCCATCGGCTGCGGGGTTGCCAGTGAAGCGTGATCAAGCTCGCGCAAGCCGAGATGATAGATGCGGCCGCTCCACCAGTTGATTTTGCCGCCGGCAAACCAAATGAGTTGAGGCTGTTGATGATAATAAATTTTGGGCGCCACCAGGCCAACGTGTTTGCGAAATAACGCCGCCAGCACGAGGTGATCGAGAAAGTCCGGGGCAACTTCCGTGTCATTGTTGAGCAACAGCACGAATTCCGCCCCGGCAGCCAGCGCGATTTCGAGGCCTTGATTGTTGGCGCGCGCAAAACGTTCGTTTTTGGCGTTGACCACCAGGCGCGTTTCCGGAAATTGTTTGCGGATGGCCTCGACGCTGCCGTCGCTGGAAGCGTTGTCAATCACCAAAACTTTGTAGGGGCGATAATGAATGTTGCGCAGCGAAGCCAGGCAGGCGAGCGTGTCGGCTTTGCCGTTCCAATTGACGATGAGAATCCAAACCAGCGGCTTGGACGCTTCGTCCTGTGCGGGAGGCTGCAACGCGCTCATAACAGCGGGAAATAGTGATTGCGACGCAATGGGAAACACCTTATTTTTGCAGAAACCATTTTAGTTCTTGTCAATGCTATCGGATAAAAATGGCCAGGGACATTTCTTCATACGTGGAAGGCTGGCGGCAAAAAATACTGCGCGAGCGGCGCGCCAACGGAGAACGCCGTCAACAAGCCTTAGCTGATGCTCAGAAAATTGCCCGTTTTCTGGCGGAAAATCATGGCGTCAAGCAGGTCTTGGGCATTGGTTCGGCGTTTCAGGAAAACCGTTTTGGCCCGCATTCCGATATCGACCTGGTGGCGGAGGGCCTGCCCCAAGCCGGTTACTTTGCCCTGTTGGCTGAAATCAGCCTATTGACAAAATTCAAAGTCGATCTCATTCCTTTTGAATCTGCAACCGCATTGCTCAAGCCGCGCGTTGCGGAGGAAGGCGTACAATTATGGGCATAAAACCCAAAGAAGCGATGCTGCGGCTGGCCGCTGAGATGCGTGATGAATTGCAGAAATTGGATTGGCTTTATGCCGAATGGCAGGGCTTAGATGTCGAAGCCGGTGCGCATTCGCTGCTGATGCGCGGCAAAGCTTCGGTGTTTCACGATTTTTATTGCGGCGCCGAGCGCATCTTTATGACTAACGGCAGGCTCATTCCTGCTTTCTTCCAAATCCCAGCTCTGCCTTGATAAAGTACGACGGCGCCTGCGTGTTCGT
>SZPB01000283.1 GCA_030263535.1 Cytophagia bacterium CHB2 | reverse complement strand
CGATTGAGTACGGAGAGAATTTCATCGTGCATCGCGAGGGTCCAGAGGCCACGCCGTATTTGCCGAATGTCATCGTGAGCTCCAATCCGCTGATTCGTCCCGATGATTACGGCATTCCGCTCGACGCGCAGCATTGGGACGAGCGCTCGATTCGCAACGTCAAAATGCCGTGGGCGCAAGTGAAGACCACGAAGAATTTTCTGTGGGAAAAGGGCTTCCAATTTTATTGCTTGACGCCGAAGACGCGACATCGCGTGCACAGCGGCTGGTCGAATGTGGATTGGCATATGCTGTATGATTCCAACTTCGGCGATCCGTATCGGTTGGATAAACGCGCGCCATGCGTGGGCGAGCATCAATTGCACATCAATCCGCAAGCGGCGCGCGATCTCGGCATCAATGACGGCGATTACGTGTATATCGACGCCAATCCCGCGGATCGGCCTTATATCGGCGCGAAGCCGGACGAGTTTTTCTATCGCGTTTCGCGCTGCATGTTGCGGGTGAAATACAATCACGCGTATCCCTACAACATCGTGATGATGAAGCACGCGCCGTTCATCGCCACGGAAAAGAGCGTGCGCGCGCACGAGACGCGGCCCGATGGCCGCGCGCTGTCGGAGAACACCGGCTATCAGGCCAACTTGCGCTACGGCTCGCAGCAGTCGATCACGCGCAACTGGCACATGCCGATGCACCAAACCGACAATCTTTTTCACAAGGCCAAAGCCTCAATGAGCTTTATCTTCGGCGGCGAGGCGGACAATCACGCGCTCAACACCGTGCCCAAGGAAACACTGGTGCGCGTCACCAAAGCCGAAGACGGCGGCATGAACGGCGCCGGCGTTTGGTTCCCCGCGACTTCAGGCTTCACGCCGGATAATGAAAGTGAGTTTATGGAGAAGTACCTCGCTGGTGAATTGGTCAATGTAGTTGAGTAAAAAATATTAGATTGATGAAGATTGGGATTGTAGAATTAATGGGAAGCCAACAATCCATAACTCCAAAAATCTATTGATCCATTGATCTAAAAAGCCAACACGCGGAGAAAATTTGCCATGCCCTATGACGATCCCGATCCCACCGATCCCAACATGCTCGTGGGCGTTGAAATCCCCGGCACCGCGGAGAGCACGCGCGACATGGCGTATGTGTTCGCCGAAGAATTTGCACGCATGGGATTTGAAAAGAGAAGACTGATGAGTGTATTTAGAACGCCATTTTATGCCGGCGCGCATCGCGCTTATCTCGAACTCGGCGAAGCGGAGGTGAAAAAGATCATTGATGAGTGTGTCGGGATTTGGGGGCGAATGCGCTTCAATGACGGCGATACAAATTTGCCCGATCAATTTTAAATTGAAAATTTAGAATTTTCAATTGAGGAGACGACAACAATGCCCAAAGTCTTCAATTGGCAGCTTGGCCGCGAGATGGAGTATCCCTACGAAGCGGCATTCCCCAAGCGGCAGTTCGCGTTTGTGTTCAACATCAATCGTTGCATTGCCTGCCAGAGCTGCACGATGGCTTGCAAATCCACGTGGACCTTCAACAAAGGCCAGGAGCACATGTGGTGGGCCAATGTTGAGACCAAGCCGTATGGCGGCTATCCGCAGTTTTGGGATATGAAAATTCTCAAGCTGCTGGATGAAGCGAATCCCGGCGGGCAGTCTTGGAGTAAATCGAAGGGCCAAGCGCAATTTGACGGCATGACGATCTTCGAAGCGGCGAAGAAAAAACTCACGCCAGAGAGCGCGCGCGTGCTCGGCTATTTGCCGGAAGATCACGAGTGGAATTCTCCGAACATTTACGAAGACAATCCCAAGGGCATCAAAGGCAGGAAATATGAATTAGACAAAGAAGGCACGGAGCTGCCGATACACAAAACGTGGTTCTTCTATCTCGCGCGCATTTGCAATCACTGCACGTATCCCGCGTGTCTCGCCGCGTGTCCGCGCAAAGCGATCTACAAGCGCCCGGAAGACGGCATCGTGTTGCTGGATCAGGAACAGTGTCGCGGCTATCGCAAATGCGTCGAAGCTTGCCCTTACAAAAAGACCATGTATCGCGGCAACACGCGCATTTCTGAAAAGTGCATCGCCTGCTATCCGCGCGTCGAGGGTACCGATCCTGAATCCAACGGCAAGCCGATGGAAACGCGCTGCATGGCCGCGTGCATCGGGCAAATTCGTATGCAGGGCTTGGTGAAGATGAACACCAACGGCACGTGGGCGGAAGATCGCTACAATCCGCTTTATTATCTCGTTCATGTCGCGAAGGTCGCGCTGCCGCTCTATCCGCAGCTCGGCACCGCGCCGAACGGTTATTACATTCCGCCGCGCTGGGTGCCGCGTCCGTATTTGCAACAAATGTTCGGCCCCGGCGTCGATGAAGCCATCGAGCGCTACATGAATCCCGATCGCGAGCTGCTGGCGGTATTGCAATTGTTCCGGCGCTCGAATCTGATCATCTTCAGTTACAAATTTCAGGAAGGCCCGAAAATTTACGACGGCACGCTGCGCGGCAAGCCGGTGACTATTTACAACGACACGGTAATCGCATATGGCAAAGACGGCGAAGAACTTTTCCGCACAACGATTGACGAGCCGGTTTATGAACGGCCGGCGGTGCATGCAAATTCGATTTAGAGATGGATTGCTGGATTATTGGATCATTGGATTGTTGCGGCTATTAATCCAACAATTCAGCGATCCATCAATCCAATTTATTGAGGCCATCAATAATGAAAAATAAAATAGATGAAACTGACTTGGCCCTCTGCCGCAGCGCGATTTACGAAGCGCTGGCGCTGGGCTTTCGTCCTCCTACCTCGGAAACATTCGAGCGTTTGATTGCCACAGAACAAAATTCGGCGTTGATGCAGATCGCGGCGATGTTGGATGCGAGCGAATCGAATGGCAAATCAACAAACATGGCTTCCCGCGTGCGTCAATTGCGTCAATGCGCCGAGCTTGAAGCATTGGAAAAATCGTATCGCGATCTCTTCGGCTTCACCGCGCATCCGAAAGTGCCGCCGTATGAAACCGAATACGGCGAGGAAGCGCTCTTTCAGCAGCCGCAGGAGTTGGGCGATCTCGCCGGTTTCTACAATGCTTTTGGTTTGAGGGTGAAGGCGTCCGAACGCGTCGATCACATGAGTTGCGAATGCGAGTTCCTCTCGTTTTTAGCGCGCAAAGAAGCGTATGCGCTGGAACAAAACGACGCAGACATGTTGGAAGAAACGCGCAAAGCACAACGATTTTTTCTCAAAGATCATTGGGGGCGTTTTATTCCCGCCTTTGTGAAAATGTTGAAGCGGGAAGATGCGGAAGGTTTTTATGGCGGTCTCGGCGATCTGTGCCACGAGTTTGCCCGCTTTGAGTGCACGCGCAGCAACGTACCGCTCGGCTCAGAGCTGATGCGGCTGCGCCCGACCGAATGGATGGAGGAGGCCTTCACCTGCGGCTCCGGTGAAGAGTTGATTCAAATTTCCAGAAAAGCGGCGGCAACGATGACTGCGAATTAGTCTCTACCAAGTTCGATCTTTGCGGAAAAAACGCAGCTTTTAAATGGCAGAATGATTTTTCGGCAGGTAATTTTGTAATCATTCTGCCGAAAAATTATTTTGCCTGCTTGTTCTGGCCGATGCTGTTAAAAACTCGAATGACATGAATCCCGATTTTCGCATTGAATTACAGCCGCAACTGATCGAGGATGCGGTGGCGCGTGTGATGGCCGATCATGCTGAGGCCGGCAACTTTTGGCGCGAGCGTGATCAGCTTTATGAAAACACCGTGGGCGAAGCGCGTGAAGCGGCGTTCCGGAATTTCTTTGCGTCCTGGTTCAATCGTCTCGGGTTGCTCGCTCCGCTGCAGCACGTTTTCGACTTGTGGCCGATGCTGACGGAGGCGACTCACCGCTGTATCTTGATGCGGGCGCAGGCGAAAAAGCACATCGGCGCAGAATTATATATCGCTGCAACTGAAGCCGGTTTGGCAGCGCGCGCGCACCGTACCATCGTCGTGCAACTCACGCCCGAGCTGGCGGCGCGATCTGAAACATTGCGTGAATTTTTACGCCACGAGTTCCTGCACCTCGTCGATATGCTCGATCCGCATTTCGGCTATGATCCCCATTTTCCAAAATCAGAGGCCGGCCCGGCGTATGATCATTTCTTGCAGGGACGCTACCGTGTGTTGTGGGATATTACCATCGATGGCCGCTTGCAGCAACGCGGCTGGCTACCAGTGGCGGCGCGCGCTAAGCATTTCGCGAATTTCAAACGTACTTTTCAAGGTGAAGAAGAAAAATTGATGAGGGCATTCGCGCATTTCTTCGATCACAATTCGCATACGCATCAAGAACTCGTTGCGTTTGCGCGGCATCCGGAACATTGGCTGGCAGGCGAGAAAAGAGCTGCGACTTCTCAAGGCCGCTGCGCCATTTGCCATTTCCCGACGTTTCAGTTGATCAGCCCCGGCGCGCTTACTCGTGAGTTGCATGCGAAAATTCAACAGGATTACCCGGCCTGGAATCCGGCGCAGCTCATTTGCCGGCAGTGCGCGGATTTGTATGAAAGCCGCGTCACTTTGCCTTGAAGCAACAGCGCATCCAACATGCAGAGAGCAGATAACCCAGAAAAAAGCTTTGTTTCATTGATTTTCTCATGCTAACATTGCGCGTTATTCTGTTCGAAGTTTGAATTTTGTATTGATCGCAAAAGATCTTGCGCCATATGAAATCGGTTTTAAAAATGATGGCTGTCACGCGGCGCGGAATTTGGAAGCTCATCACCCTTGTGGCCTTTTCGGCCTCGGTATGCGATCTTCCCTTGAGCGCGATCTTGCTCCAAGCAGAGCATACGCGCTTGGCGGCCGTTTCCCTTGCTTCCGCCGCCTCACAGCATCAATGCGCCTGCGAATTGAACGGCGTGGTATGCCGCTGTCAGAGTGATTGTTGCGGCAAGCCCAGCGCGAACACAGCCGCCTTCTGCCAACAACTCAGCCCGCTTGCTGTTCCGGCAGCGCCGAGTATTCTCCCTGTTACAACGATGCGTGATTATCTCCAGAGAAAGCACTCTGTCCCCGTTTTTCTTGATGTACTTATGGTTTTGAAGCTTGTGCAACAACAGTCGCCCTCGTCTTGGTTTGCGCCTCCAGATTCGCCGCCGCCGCGCTTGCTCTCCGGCATTTGCTGACTTTCTGAATTCAAAATCAAACCTGCGAAAGCCGCATGCGCGTGCCGAATTTGATGAGGCGATGCGCCGCGAGAGAGGTACGCCTGTTTGTGCACACGGCTTTCCGCAATAACCAAGCAGAACCTCCATTGCCGGAGAATAAAAGATGTCATCTATGCATTTTTTTCGATTGCTAATTCTGGTTTCCCTTTTGTTGGCCACACTGCCCGGATTCGCTCAAGAGGCGAACCAGATTCGCGGCCGCGTGATCGATCACCGCACGCAGGAAGGCATTGCCAACGCCAATGTGCTGATACAAGGCACGCTGCGCGGCGCCGCCACAGATGAGAATGGCCATTTCATCATTTCAAACGTGCCTGCGAAAGAAGTGATCGTGTTGGTGATCAAGCACATGGGATACGCTGAAGCTACTAAATCCCTCAAGCGCGCGCAGGCGGGCTGGGAGAATGTTGAGATTGCGCTTGTTCAGACTGCGCTGCGCGTCGTGAATGAAGTCGTCGTGCTGGCGGAACGCAGTAACGAGGCTTATTTGCAGAATGCGTTGCGCAGCAATCCTGGCGGCGGCGGAAGAATTCTGCGTGATCTCCCCGGGGTGCAAGCCGTGGCGCGCGCTTTTGTCGCCTTTGACCCCGTCATTCGCGGGATGAAAGAGGAACAAATCAATGTGACCATTGACGGCATCAAAGTTGAACCCGCGTGTCATGGCCGCATGGACCCGGCAACCGCATATGTGGATATGGCGGAGTTGGACGCGATGACTATCACCAAAGGCCCATTCGAAGTTGCGGGACTCGGAGCGCGCCTCGGCGGCCGTATCGACTTTGCCAAGCTGCGCCCGGTGTATCAAGATCAGAACGCGCTTCGCCTAACCGGTGTGGCCGGGGTGAGTTACAACAGCGTGACCGCAGGCGATAAAGAACATCTGCGGCTCGGCATGAGCACAACGCGCTTGGGAGCGCAGGTGCAATTTAGCCGGCATGTCGGCGACAATTACCAATCCTCGCGCAGCGAAGTGCCTTACTCCGCGTTTGAAAATCGTCACCTCGACGCCATGCTGGGAGTTCGCCTGGCCAAGCATCATGAACTGCGGCTGGCGCATTACCGCAGCGACGGCGAAGATACCGGTTATCCGGCTCTGCCGATGGACACGCGCGATCACAAAGCGCGGCTGTATGGATTCGATTACATCGCCAGCAACGGGCCGCTGGCTGTTGCGCAATTTTATCTCAAAGTCTATCACAACAACATTTCACACGTGATGGATAATTTGAATCGGCCCGCGGCAATGATGCGCGAAATGACGGTGTTGGGCGAAACTGAAACCACCGGCGGAGATGTTGCGGCGGAATGGCGATTTGCCCAAAGCGACTTCAAAGTTGGACTCAATATCTGGCGGGTTTTTGCCACGGCGCGGCGCGACATGCTCACCAAGTCAACCGGTATGCGCATGTCGAGCCTGATGTGGCCGGACGTCACCATGAACAGCGCAGCGGCATTTGCGGAATTGGGCCATGATTTCAACGCGGCGTGGCGCATCACCGCGGGCGCGCGCGTGGCCAATGTCGAATCGCGCGCGGCGGCGCTGTCGCCACAGTTTCTCGCATTTCACCAATTCTCCAACGCGGATCTGGCGGAAACCGATATCGATGCCAATGTTCGGCTCAAGTATCATGCGAAGCCGCATTGGACGATGACGCTTTCTCTCGGCCGCGGCGTTCGTCCGGCCGGCCACAAAGAACGCTACGGCTGGTATACCATCAACCAATTCGATTCGTATGATTATATCGGCGATCCGCGGCTGAAAGCTGAAAAGAATGTTGCGGTTGATCTTGCGCTGCATTATCAAGCCGAAAAAATTCAACTACGCGTGCAGCCGTACTACAATCGTTTGCAGGATTATATCACCGGCGACGTGCGAGAGGGTTTGTCGCCGCAAAGTATGGGCGCGCGCGGCGTGAAGATTTATACCAACCTCGGCAGCGCACGCATCTCCGGGGTTGATGTGGATTTGAATTGGCAACTGCCGGCGCATTTAACGTTGTTCAGCAATCTTTCGTTTGCCGAAGGCCGTGATCTCGAGCGCGAGGCGCCGCTGCCCGAGATTCCGCCGCTCTCGACTCTGACGGGCTTGCGTTATGTGTCTCCCGGCAATTTGTTTTGGCTGCAATGCGAAACGCGCGCCGCGCGCCGCCAGGATAAGATCGCGCCATTTGCCGGTGAGAATGAAACGCCGGGCTTCACGGTTTATCATCTGCGCGGCGGCGTTCGTCTGGGCAATTCGTTGCAGTTGCAATCCGGCATCGAGAATTTGACTGACGTGTTTTATCACGAGCATCTCGATCGCAACGATATTCCGCAACCGGGGCGGAATTTTTATGTGAAGTCGGTGTTGCACTTTTGAGCAAAACATCCTGCGCGCTGCCAGTCCAAAAGCGCCGCGGGCTGGCAGCGCACAAGTGTTAAACAGCTTAAAAATACCTTTTCGAATAAAATTCAACAAAGTCTCATCAAAATGTCTCAATCGCCTGTTGTACTCACGATCGTGGGCTATTCCGGCGCCGGCAAAACCACCTTGATCGAAAAACTCATACCGGCGCTGCGCAAACGCGGGATTCGTTTGGCGGTGATCAAGCACACGAGCCATCACCACGAATTTGACAAACCCGGCAAAGACAGCCATCGCTTACGCCAGGCCGGCGCCGAGGCGGTGGTGGTCTCCTCGCCAAAAATGGTGGCCATGTTCCGCGAAGTTGAGCGCGAATGGCCCATCGCGCGCCTGCTGCGACATCTGCCGCGCCAGCTCGATCTTGTCATCGCTGAGGGCTTTCGGTATTCGGATTATCCCTGTCTTGAAGTCTATCGCAGCGGCTTCAGTCCGGAGTTGAAATGCCGCGATCAGCGCCAGTTGTTGGCCGTGGTGGGTGACGATCCTGGCGGGTTGAGCGTTCCGCGTTTTGATCGTGATGCCGTGCGCGAGATTGCGTCGTTCTTGCTGAAGGCCTTGGCATTGAAGCAGCAGAGGCGAGTCCGGTTGCCGCAATCTCTCTCAAAATCACCGGTGGCTTTGCCTCCCAAAACCTGATGCCAATCCCGGACAAGTTGAAAAGCGGAAATCTGAGAGCAGCTCGGTGAAGCTCGTTCACCGCTGTTGAGCTTCCCACGAAAAGCAAAGGCCTTGGTCATTTTCGGGGGGCAGACACGTTCAGAATTTTATCGTGCAGTGAGAAGCTAATCGCACAACTCTTCAGATCACCGCCCGGTAGTCGGGCGTCATCTCCTGGGGGCGCGGCTGGCTTCGACAAGCTCAGCCAGCGACAAGCTCAGCCAGCGACAAGCTCAGCCAGCGACAAGCTCAGCCAGCGACAAGCTCAGCCAGCGACAAGCTCAGCCAGCGA